>CBDUAB010000878.1:0-2799 GCA_965365045.1 uncultured Planctomycetales bacterium | reverse complement strand
TGACGCGTACACCGGCAAGTCTGCCATCATTTCTATTTCGCCGACAAGCTCGAAATGTCTTTCCAATATGTCTTTTATTGCCTGACATTGCTCGTTAGTCGGCAGCGCGCCACGGTCGTTCAAATCGTCGTACGCTTCTCCCAGTGGCGTCTTGTAGAACACCGAAAGGTCCTGGGAGAAACTGTCTAATTGCGGCTTCAGTCTGCGCAAATGCGCCGCCGCATTTTGCTCTTCCGACACGGGCCGCGGCGTCAGCTCAACGATCGAAGTTGGTTCGCCGGCGGCGCGCAGTCGAAGGAGTGTAATCCGCAACCGCTTACCGGCGCGCCAATTTAATACCGCGCTTACCAATATCAGCAACGTCACCAAAACGACGAGGCCAAGGCCTAGCCGCTTGAGCCAGAGTTTCCATTTGCTCGTCATGTATCAAGTTCCTAAGACGCAGACCGCGTCAAAAGATGACGTTATCGTCGACATGCTGCTGGTCATCGAAACGGGTAGCCGTGGAAAAGTCGTCTCGATCGCCAGTTGAGTATACTTGCAAACTTTCGATGTCGTTAAGGTCATCCGCTGGCGACATGGTTAGGAAACTCAAGAACACGCTCTTCTGCTGAATTTCAAAGTCAATTTGATAGTGGATTCTCTTCATTCAGAAATCCTTCGATCTCTAAGGCTCCCTTCCAATGAACGACTATCAAATAAGGCTTGCATCAAAGTGCCCGATTTGCTCCCCGCGTCGGCGCCAGCTCACGTAGAGGTTTTGAAAGAATATGGCTAAATGGCCTTGATCAGCCATTCGTCTCTCTGAGTTGGTTAGAGTCGTCCAAAGTAGTCATCAAGCTCCGCGTGATGTCAACGTGGCCACCGAGTTACGGTCATGAAACTGGTCTGTCTAATCAACGCTGTCTCAAATGCGGCGATATTCGTGCTGGTAGAATGATGATGGATCAGTCGCTTGCGAGTCTCGTCACGTGGGAGCGTGACGATGTTTTCTTCGCCAATTACCGTGTTCGATTACGCTAGCGAAGTTTCGAATGGACAAATTACAAGCGTTTTTCGTTTGAGGTCGTTATAATTCGTGCAAAGTGTTCGGAATTGGCGAACGTCGTCCCAATGTTGATAGCCATCTAGTTGGTTCGAGTCGCTATCAAGAAAGCTGCCGACACTCTCGGCTGTTGCTAAAGAGCTGCATGTTAGGTCAGTTGAGTGCGCGGTCCCGTCGGCAATTACGAGGAGTGGATTAAATGACGTGTTGCTCATTTTTACATTTGAGTTCAGTCAATGTTTGTTTTTGTCAGAACCAACTGCCCAGTCGATTGTCGCGAAATGTGCTCGCGGCGTTTGGATTGTTATTGCTGCTTTCGGCGGAGCTTTCGGCTCAATCGATTGCACCACCATTTGCCGCGGATCTAACGCTGACCAACATCGGATCCTCTTTCTTTCAAGGTGGTGGTCGACAAAGCCGTACGACACAAATGGCTTGGACGGATGGACCGACAGAGACGACAAGTTACTTGTATCTGTCTAGCAACGAACGGGGCATCCGCCGACTGACCTATGACACCACCACGAGTTCTTTTGTAAACGGTTCGCTCGAAGATGTTGCCACGGACATTCGTGGTTTGGGGATCGCTTTTCATGGCGACACGCTTTACGCCAGCGAGCCGTATGTCAGTTCCGCTGACAACAGTGTCGAATTGTCACGGCTTTGGCGAATCGAGGATAAGGGACTAGGCGCCCGCACGGCTATCGTTGAAGGCATTCCGCGCCAAGACCACGGAGTCAATAACATCCAGATCATGGGTGACACTCTTTACGTCGGAATCGGAGTACGTACGCGGAATGGCGCATGGCAAACGTGGAACGGCGACGACTACGGTGAATCCGCCTATGGCGGCAGCATCGCGGTCATTGAAAACCTGAACAACGTGCCCAATACCGCCAACGCCGCTGGATTTTATCCCGCGAATCCGAATGCGGCTGAATACCGAGACCTGATCGACGGGAACAACCCCATCGCGGTGAGTCCATTTGCAACCAGTGCGGACAACAAGTTGCGTATTCACTCGTCCGGAACTCGCAATCCGTTTGGTGTCGCGCTGGATGGTGATGGACAAGCTTGGTTTACGTCGAATTTCCAACGCACCGAGAACGACGTCTACGACCGTGATAACCTACTGGCGGCCGAAGGCGATGCGTTTGGCAACGACGGCTTTCAAAACGATGTTCATGATCAGATCTTCCGAGCTGTGGAGAAGGCGGACTACGGCTATCGAAATGGCAATTGGCAGGACGGAAATCCCAATGGCAATACGGGTGCCACGGACAACGGTTTCTTTCTTGCCGAGAATCGAACCGCCTCGTTCACTTTTGATAACTACGTGGATCCTGTCGCCTCGAATGAGACTGACGGAACCAATCCCGCCTTCAATCAGGATTACGACGTCAACAATTCCGTTGGACTTGGGCCCAGCAGCTCGGCCAATGGGTTCGATTTCTATCAGGCCAATGAACTACCCCTGAAGTTTCACAAGGACGCATTCATTGCCCGTTGGAATGGATCGATCAGCGACGGCGGCGATGGGCTGACGTATCGTGACGTCGTGAGCGTCGATTCCGACACGGGTGAGGTAAACCGGATCGCAATGGGATTTCGAAATCCGCTGGACGTCGTCGCCGATGCGCAGGGGAATCTGTTGGTGGCGGACCACGGTGGTTCCATCTGGCTGATCAGCCCAACCAACCCCACCGGCGAAGCGCACTCGTTTGCTTGGGACTCCGACAGCGATGGCAACTGGT
>CBDUAB010000877.1:0-2800 GCA_965365045.1 uncultured Planctomycetales bacterium | reverse complement strand
ACCATCTTTGGCGCCCGCCGCGGCAACCGCGATTTCGCAGGATGCTGCCGCCGATTCAGCTGCTGCTGACAACGTCACGGTGGAGCCAGATGCGGCCGCAACAGAATCGGCGAAGGTTGTCTTGGGTTCGGCTGAATTGACAGCCGGAATTCCCGGCGAAGGTGCTTTGCAAGTTGTGGAAATCAAAGCGTGGTTGGACGATCCCGAAAACCATCTGCCGCTCGATATTGAGTTGCCGTTTGGCTTGGCAGCAGGACGAGCGTTGATCCAAGGCATCCAAGGAAACCCGCTGACTCGGGCCAAGATCGAGTTGGGGCGACAGTTGTATTTTGATACTCGGCTCTCCTCTGACAATACGATCAGTTGTGCAAGCTGCCATCATCCTGACGAAGGATACGCTCGTCACACGCAATTCGGTATCGGTGTTGATCAGCAAACGGGTGATCGCAATTCACCTGTCAGCTATAACCGGATCCTCAGCGGATCGCAATTCTGGGACGGACGAGCTGGTTCGCTGGAAGCGCAGGCCGTGGGTCCGATCGCGAACCCGATCGAAATGGCCAACACGCACGAAAAATGCGTTGAAACGCTGAACAACATAGCGGGTTACAAGATTCAGTTTGAGAAGATCTTTCCGAGCGAAGGCCTCACGATTGACACCGTGGGCAAAGCGATTGCCACATTCGAACGGGCGATTGTCACGTCGCCGGCGGCTTACGATTACTATGAATTGGTGCGCAGTGTAAAGAATCAATTCGAGGAGGATGAAATCGCGGATCTCGAGGACGAAGATCCAGAACTTTTTGCGCGTTACTCAGGGGCGGTGGAAAAGAGCGCCATCATGTCGGAAAGCGCTCGTCGCGGCCGCGAGTTGTTCTTTACCGAAAAGGCCAACTGCACAGCTTGCCACGCCGGCGCGAACTTTACCGATGAAAAGTATCACAACCTGGGCGTTGGCATGGACAAAGACGAACCGGATCTTGGCCGTTTCAAAATCGCAATATTCGACGACAAAGATCGCGGCGCGTTCAAGACACCGACCGTTCGCAATGTTTCATTGTCGGCCCCTTACATGCACGACGGCAGCCAACGGACTCTCGAGGAAGTCGTCGAGTGGTACGCCAAGGGCGGCCATCCGAATGACTTCTTGAGCGACAAGATGAAAAAACTCGACTTGTCTGAACAAGACAAAAAGGACTTGGTCGCATTCATGGTCGAAGGTCTCACCAGCAGTTTTCCGCAGGTCCAGATGGGACGCTTGCCAGAGTAGATCGGCGCAATGCTGGACGACCATTGCAAAATAAAAAACGCCTCACGACTTTCGTGAGGCGTTTCTTGTGTGCGAAACCACACCCGTACGTCGAATCGTTCGATTTTGTCAGTAGGACAGGAATTGTATCCTGTCGGGCAAGTTGATCCTACAAACCTCCAATTTCAAATGAGTTGAAGTACTAGCGATAACAAGTTTATTATCGGCCCGATGGTCGGAAGTAGCGAATCGTCTGACTGTTCGTCGCCCGCGACGCGTTGGCCGAAGCCTGAGTAGCCTTCACTTTCGTCAAACGCCACTGAGTTCCGCTAGTGGTGCTGACGGGGTTCCAAGTGAGATCAGACCGGAAGACGATCGATCGAATGTGCGGAACGTTTACCGTCGCTTCGCCCCAATCAGAAATGAACTTCAGGTTCTCAATTCCCAGTTCACCGGTCAGCACGTCGCCGTTTTGCAATACGATCGTTGTCTGCTCGTTCGGTGATTGCGCAAAGCGGATACCTGCGATCGTGTGCAGCGGAAGACTCGCTTCGCCGAACAGACTGTTGACGTCTATGGTTTCCAAATCAATTGGTGTTCCGCTCAATTCAAGGTCACCACGCAACTGAATCTTCATCGTCGAAACATTATCACTCGAAGCTTCAGCCTCTTGTGCCGACAGGTTAGGCGCCGCAATCAGCCCCAAGAGAAGGAAGAAAACAGCGAATTGGATGTTACGTTTTCTCACAACAGTTCTCCTAATACTGCAAGAATCTTGCTAAAGCGCACAGCCATTCATTCCGTTGCAAGTTGCGCGCGTGCATGAGAGTTCACAACTCTCGTGAAACAGTAACCGCGTATTTGAGCGCCGTCAAAGAAACTTCTCGTGGCTTTTGATTTCCTCGCGTTAAGCTAGGTAAACGTTCACTGATGGTTGGTTTGTTTGAACAGACTGTGGCTTCGGCGTTGAGATGATCGTTACATCTCAGATTCATCGTTAATTCCCGTTTCTCCGTCGAATTCGATTTGGTTTCACATGGTTTTCGACCGACAAACGCGGTCGTCTAGCCCGCATTTCTCACGCATTTGTGGGCCGGAACGAGCAAACGCAGACTCTACCGGAACTTTGGTCGCTACGTTGCGGCGATTCTTGCGAACACGGTATCAATGGGGAAAACTGCGTTTGCGCTGTTCCGGCAAGGCTTTGCGACCCCGTTCCGGCCTTCTGTGAAAAATGCGGGCTAGTTGCCCACATTGAGGATTTGGTTGGTGCTATCTATACTGACTGCCCAAATTATCTGGACAGAAACTACGATCCTTGGCGTGGCGCGTGGGCCGCGTGTCGACTAGCCCGCATTTCTCACACATTTGTAGGCCGGAACGAGCAGACGCAGACTCTGCCGGAACTTCGGTCACTGCGTTGCGGCTATTCTCGCGAAGACGGTATCAACGGGGACAACTGCGTTCGCGCTGTTCCGGCAAGGCTTTGCGACCTCGTTCCGGCCTACTGTGAAAAATGCGGGCTAGCCGCTAAGAAAGACCATTCCAGAA
>CBDUAB010000876.1:0-2815 GCA_965365045.1 uncultured Planctomycetales bacterium | reverse complement strand
CCCTTTCGTTACTCGATCGCATGATCCACTCCGGTTCTACGTCATGTCAGCACGCAACACACTAATCATTCTGACGTTGATTGTCATGATCGCCGGTTGCCGTCCACGATCAAACACCGACAACGTGGCGACCAACACGACGGATTCGACAGGCGTCGCATCGCCAATCGATCAAGCGGACGCCACGGCTGCGCCACCCGCGGAAAGCGAACCGAAGAAGGAAACACCCGACGTGGCACAAGAAGAGTCAGCCGAGCAGCCGGAATCCGAGGACATGGATGCGAACGCCACCGACGAACTCGTAACTACGGAAAGCGAAACAACCATCGAAGGCTCGCGCGAGCGACTCTTGCTGTTTGCCGCCGACGGGCCGTTGCTCATCGAGTTTGTAATCTCCGTCCGCGGTCGCCCGCTGAACGACTGGATGCGGTCGATCCTCGATGATGCTTTAAAACTGGCCGACACGGACCAAGATGGCCGGCCGCTGTGGTCGGAAGTTGCGGAAAACGATGCCCTAAAAGAAAAATACTTCAGCGATAGCCCAGCGGCAAATATCAGTCTCGCTCAGCTTAAGCAACGCTACGACTTGAACCAAAACGATGTCGTAGATCGCCATGAGTTGCCACGATTGTTGACGGGCGGCATGAGCGGCGGACAATCGTTTGGCGTACGTGGTTCGAATTACTATCGTGACGTCAACCGTTTTGCGTCACCTGTGTTTCGCTATCTCGATCAAGACGCGGATGGCGAGTTGGTCGCCGCCGAAATCGAAGCAGCCGCAGCGCTGCTGCGCTCGCGTGACTTTAACCAAGACGAACATATTGAGCTGTCCGATCTCAGTCTTGATGAAACGCTAAGTGGTGAAGCACTATTTCGCAAGGACGAGTATGGGACGGCCGTGGCAGTATGGCTCGGTCCCCGCAACCCTTGGAGCGCGGTGCGATTTGGCCTGAGTGAGCTGTACGCGGACGGCGAATCGGTAGGGCCGGAAACCTTTACGCTGACACCCGAGTTGTTTGGCCAGTTGGATTCCGACAAAAATGGAAAGTTACTGCTCAAAGAGCTGGCCAATCTAAAAGAAGTCCCGCCGCATTTGGTTCTGGCGGTACGTCTCGGTGCGGACAGGGACGGCGAAAACCACCTATCGCTTGTTTCCATGTGTAAATCACTGGAGAGCGCCGACGTGCGGATTCGTAGCGAGCCACCATGGTTATCCGTCGTGATGCCGAAGTCCCAAATAGATTTTTTTGCTCGCGACCTACCGGAGCCGGATTTAGCCGCCCAAGTTGACGAACGTCTGAAGGCAGTTGACACGGATGAAAATCAATACATTGACAAAGATGAGTTTGCGGCGGCCGAAGTTGAGTGGGATGCGGAGTTCGACGAGATTGATTCCGACGGTAACGCGATGATCTTTCGCGACGAGCTGCTTGCTCAGCTTCAGGCGGACGGAAACATCATCGGCAGCCAAGTTCATGTGCGTGTCGGACATCGGCCTGACGCCCTCTTTGCTACTTTAGATTCGGACCGGGATGGCCGCATCTCGCCGCGCGAATTGGACGAGGCGTCGCAGGTTTTGCTCAGCATGGACCGGAACAAGGACGGCTCGCTGGTTGCGGACGAGATTTCAGATCGCATGTTGGTTGGTCTATCGCGCGGAAATGATCAACAGGCCAACGATCTGTTCACTCAATTGCCGCGTTCCGAACAGGACGGACCGGACAACGTTCCCAAATGGTTTCAATCCATGGATCAGAACCGCGACCATCTATTGAGCCGCCGGGAGTTCCTCGGTCTGGCGGAGCAGTTTGAAAAACTCGATGTGAACCGAGATGGATATGTCGAGGTCCGTGAAATTGTCGCGGGTGATCAAGGTAAACAGGACAAAGCAGCAAAACACGAAAACGGCGGCAACCAAGAAGAAGGCTGACACACGATTGCAGGTGGGCGATTTGTCACGCTGCCTGCCAAAGCCAGTCGGCAAGCACATGATCTATCAGTTGTTCGTCAATGTCCGACTTGGTTTCTCTTACCAGATCGCCGACGACTAGGGCGCTGGCGGCAAAGGGCGACGGCCGTAGTCGCGCCGTGTTGGCAGCCAATTCAATCGGGCTAACGTCAAAGGTGGGTTGTTCATCTACTTTCTTGTCGTTGCCCAAATCGATCGCCGAAGCAGTCAGGTGAGCGTCTGTACCCAGGTTGAGCGACGCTCCAAATGATTCAGTAACTAGTGCCGAAAGTGGATCGTTTGGACCGAAACCATTAACCAAAATCGAGTCGGTCGGCGGAAGAGTAATTCTCGCCAGACCTAGCGCGGCTGACTGGGCGGTTTGCTCAAAAACAAGATAGGCTACTTGTTCCGCAGTGTGCCCCCGCTCAGAATCGGCCACTTGATCTTCGTCAAACGCCAGATTCAGCATGTTCACGGCGATAGGTTGGTCTCCATAGAGTATGGGCCAGCCGCCGTTATTTCCGTCCATGCCGGCAGCACTCACCACGGCATCTGGACCCTGAGGTTGGGCGTGAAGCACGCGCAAGATATCTCGCACGCGTACGGCAGCCTCTTCGCGCGGCATGTAGCCGCGTTCGGCATCAATGACATAGGATGTCAACTGAAAACCTGCGCCGCCAACGGTCATCAGATCCGCTGACGTTGACCGGTCTTGAACGATTCCGCCCGTGCGCGCGTCAGTTGAAGCGAAATCAACAAAGAACCGCGAGCTGGTTTCACGGACATAATCAAGGAACGCCTCCTCGTAGACATGATTCAATTCGCCCGATACGGGGTCTTTGATTTGCGCAAGATCGACGGACC
>CBDUAB010000875.1:0-2817 GCA_965365045.1 uncultured Planctomycetales bacterium | reverse complement strand
GGCTGGCGGGAAACGAACCACCATCAAAGGGAGCGCCAACTCCGACCGTCCCGCCATCCCACGAGCCACTTCCGTCAATGATTGGCCTACCCAAGGCGACGTTAATCTGAGCGGACGCCGAGCCGGCAAAAACAGAACTGATGAGACAAACAATGGCGACTCGATACAACATCTTGACTCCTCGATTATCTAGGAGATTATGGGGCCGGGCGCTTTCGGTAAGCAACGATCCCACAACTTAAGCCTCACGGAGGCGTTTTGCAAGGATTATATCTCGTTTCTCATCGCGAATCGCGGCTTTAAACTAGCTGAAATACGCGAGCGTTTCGCACAGACGCCCGACGCACAGGCAGATGGATCTGCCGAATGCCAACTCGGAACCGTTGGGCACTCGGTGTAGACTCAGTGATCCCGCATTGTTGATTCCTTTGGCAAATGCCATCGGGTGTGATACTTTCTTTATGCGGAATGAATCGTGAGAAATCGTTGTTCGCATGCCGCCGGATGTGGGAGCCACAAACTCCAGTTTCAGATCATCGAGTTTTTCTTCCACAGCGAGTACCGACTTTTCCGTTGTCACAGCTACGTTATCGGCGGAAGCTGCAACCCGCGAAAGCCGAAACCTAAGACCACGATGTGATAGAGCCTATGTGTCTATGAACAATATCATGAATGCTCTGCGGAATTGGACGTGGTCGACGTTGGTTCTGACAGCGTGTGTCGCAGGCTGCGGCGGCGATCGCAGCGATGTTCCGAAAGCGAGCGAGCCTAATCGACCATCCACGGAAACACTATCGGTGAAGCCAGAGACGGACTCCGATCGTGCAGTCGCCGGTGAGCCGCAGTCGGCAACCGTGCCGGAAAACCAATCACTGTTTTCCGATCTGCAAATTCCCCCTGCTGATCGCCCGGCGTCACCGAACGCCGGGCCCGAATCCGCCGCCGAATTCGCTCGGCAACGTGAAAGACTCGACAGGACACTGTGGGCTCCCGAAGTTAGCGCGCAGCGATATGAAGAAGCCTTCATTCTACTCTGGGACGAGTTGCGAACGCGGGACGACAAGTACGCCGTAGCGCGGAACTTCAAATTCGACCGGCTCAGCGTGCCGGTGGCCGGCGCACCGCGTGACCTGGCGCTGGACATTCGGATTACCAAACTCAACGGGGAGTCGAAAAGCTACACGCTGACCCAATGGCAGACGCGTCTCGCGGAATTCGAAAAATCCGGCTACCGAATCGTACAAACCGAATGGCACCATGCAGAATTTCAGGCTGCGGCTTCCCCACCAAGCTCCGTTGTAAGTTTTGTGATCGATCTTGAGCGAGCGAGTCCCGCCAGGCGTGTCACCATCCGCGGCAAGCTCGATGTGACTTGGAATGAACTGCTCATCTCTGGCGGAGTGCCGATTCCGGCATCCATCGCGGTGCGCGATACGCAGCTGCTTGTACGTGACAGCAAACCGGGATTTCATGAGGTTCTGCGGGCATCAACGGACCGCGGACACAAGCGGCTCATGCCATTACTGCTCTATGATCTCAATGGTGATGGTTTGTCAGAGATATTGTTGGGAGGTCTAAACCGCATCTACTGGAATGAAGGTTCCGGCAAGTTTCGCGCATCCCCACTCGCGGCAGATGGTCTCGATATCTTTGACGCCGCCGTGTTAGGTGACTTTGACGGTGATCGTCACGTGGACCTGGTTTGCGTGGGAACAACACGTCAACCGTTACTACTCCGCGGCACGAAAGACGGATTCGAGGCGTCGGCAGCACCGTGTGCCACAACGACTTTCGAATTGCCAAAATCTTTTACCTGTGGCGACATCGATGGGGATGGTGACTTGGACTTGTGGATTGGACAGTACAAGTTTCCTTACGTCACCGGCGCCATGCCAACCCCCTTTTACGA
Organism: uncultured Planctomycetales bacterium; assembly: GCA_965365045.1. Classification (GTDB taxonomy): domain Bacteria; phylum Planctomycetota; class Planctomycetia; order Pirellulales; family Pirellulaceae; genus CBDUAB01. The sequence continues at coordinate 908 of CBDUAB010000875.1, read as the reverse complement.
TGCAAATGACGGCTATCCGTCCGCGTTGTTGCTGAACGATGGGAAGGGCCATTTTACGGACGTCACCGTCGAACGCGGCCTGGCGGCAAAACGCACGCGTCGAACATTTAGTTCCTCACTGGTTGACTTGGACAACGACCTCGACCTCGACTTGATGACTGTCAACGATTTTGCCGGCGTCGACGTCTACCGAAACGATGGCAAAGGCTTTTTCGTTGACGTCACGGATACTTGGCTAGACCACCGGCACCTGTTCGGTATGGGGCATACATTCGGCGACTACGATCTGGATGGCCGTGGGGATATGTACTTGATTGGTATGAGTTCCACGACGGCCCGGCGGCTAGAGGCGATGGGACTTGCGCGTGACGATCATCCTGATATCAGCCGCAAGCGGATGGCGATGGGGTATGGTAATCGAATGCTATTGGGGCAGCCCTCAGGAAGTGCTTTGAAATTTCGGCAAGCTGGCTTCAACGATCAAATCTGCCGCACGGGTTGGTCCTGGGGTACCAGTACGTTTGATCTGGAGAATGACGGCGACCCAGATATCTTTGTGGTCAACGGGCACAACAGCGGGAAGTCGGCAAAGGACTACTGCACTCGGTATTGGTGCCACGACGTTTATACGGGCACATCGAATGCGAGTCGGGAATTACACAAGCTATTTGGCGAGTCTTTACGGGAACTGCACCGTGGCGATATTTCCTGGAACGGGTTCGAACACAACGTGCTTTGGTTGAATGAAAGCGGGAATGCTTTTACCAATGTGGCCTTCTTGCTCGGTGTTGGGTCCGAATTCGATTCACGGGCGGCTGCATCGGATGATATTGACGGAGACGGTCGCCCCGCTATACTCCGCAGATCGGAAGAGCGTCGTGTAGGGAAAGAGTGTAGATCTCGGTGGT
>CBDUAB010000874.1:0-2818 GCA_965365045.1 uncultured Planctomycetales bacterium | reverse complement strand
GAATATCCCCAAGATTTTCACAATATTGACCAACTTGGAACGTCCGCTTTACCCTGGTGATCTCAAGTGGTCAACGCAACACTTTATCAAGAACGCAGAAGATGGCGTGAATGCTGATGAATCAAAGGAATCACCGAGGTTTCACGGCGGCAGAGAGAGCCGAGTTGTGGGACCGCTGGAGGCTAGCAGGGGCACCAAAGTCGATAGGGCGAATGTTTGGCAAGCCCTCAATGTCTGTTAATCACCAGTTGACGCCGCACGGGGGGATCGAGACCCCAGCAGAGAGGATTAAACCAGGTGTTGCATCGACCGGTTGAAATCGCAACCCAAAGCGGCCGTTCGACCCATATTGGGTGATATGGCAACATCGCGGATTGCGTTCCTATAACAAAAAGAGAATATCCATGAAGCAGATTTACCTAATGCCACTTCTTTCGCTCATGCTGATGGTTTTTGGTTGTTCGCCGTCTGAGCCGGAGTCCGAAGGAGCGGCACAAGATTCGACGCCAACGACGCAGGAGTCCGACTCGTTCGAGAATCAGGTGGCGGAATACATTCAGAAGTTCCCTTATCAGGATACCTTTAACTACGCAGTACGCTACACGGGCGGCGACGCGGCAAATCTCAACGTTTGGGTACTTGGCGCCGAGCCAAGCCTCGTCAAAGCGGGCGAAGACGCTGTCGTGCGCATGAACAATGATACCTATTACAAAATGGCCTTCTTGCTTCTTGAAGGTGGGCCGGTTGTCCTCGGATCAAGCGCTCCGACTGAGGACCGTTTCAACTCCTTCCAACTCATGGATGACAGGAACGCCAATTACCGGAACATCATCTACCCGACGGGCGAGTACACCCTCTATTACGGCGAGAAACCGGAGCGGATCGCCGGGGAGGCGATCAAAGCACCCTCGAATCAATCCGTCATCATCGTCCGCGTTGAGGTGAGGGACAAGGACGATCCCGAAGACGTTACAGGCGCAAAGGCAGTGTTCAACGGGATTACGATCACAGGCGAACAGCCAAGTGAATTTCCTTCGCTGGACTTGTTGAGCGGATATCCCATTGACGTCACAGACGAGGCCAATCGACGTATGGACGAGGCGATAGCCAAGATTACGTTTACAGACACCATCGTCGGTCCCGGACAGGAGCCGGGACGGGACGTGCCTTTTCTCAACCATGCGGGCGGAACCAAATTCGGCTGGGGAGGACCCATCCTTCGCATAGTGCCTATGAGGGCATCTTTTTCGACAAGAACGGCGACGAACTGAGGGGGAGCAACGGCACTTATACGGTGACGACGGATGAGCCACCCGTCGATGCGTTCTGGTCAATCACCGTTTACGACACGGATCGAGGTGGATTCCTGCATCCTAATGATGATGACCGATACCACATCAATAATACAGCGGCCACGCGGAACGATGACGGCACCGTGACGTTCACGTTCAATCAAGACTGTGAGCCGTCAAATCTGAACTGCCTCGAGGTTCCGGCGGGCAGATTTGACCTGTCAGCCAGATATTACCTGCCGCACGACGAGATCATCACAGGCGCATGGACTTTGCCGAAGATTGAGCTACAGGCAAACTAGTTAGTGTAGGTCCGCTTGTGACCCAAAGCGGCCGGTGCGTGCGTGCAAGATTTGCTCATGCCGGCTGCGGTAAGCAGGTAAAGAATGTGGTTAACTGTGCGCTAAAATTCCGATGAATTTGGGCTTAGAGGCAGCGCGATGAACTACATACTACGCACAATCGCAGTAATCAGTACTTTCTTGACCGTTGTTGCGAGTGCAGCAGAACCCGTAACCATCGATACATTTGTTCGCGCCGAAACCGATACGGGGATTCGCACGGGCTTGGCGACGGGCGCGAGCTTTGGCGAGTTTCAGCATTTTCGGCTCCCGCAAACCGTTGACCAACAGACGGTCATTCGAACCAATCGGGATACGCTTTATTCCTCACTTGCGCTGGACCTTTCGTCTCCGACCACGATAACGCTCCCTGACGCGGGCGGCCGCTTCATGGCCATGCACGTGATCAATCAGGATCACTATATGTTCGTCGAGACCGAGCCGGGCGATTATGAACTGACTCAGGATAATGTCGGTACTCGATTCGGACTTGTGATTATCCGAACGTTTGCCGACCCCAACGACCCCGACGACATTGCCGCGGCCAATGCGGCACAAGATCAGCTTCAAGTATCGGGTGGTGGACGAGGTCCTTTCGAAGCGCCCGAATGGGATCAGGACGATCTGTTGAAGGCACGCAGTGCTCTAAATCAACTGGCTACGCTGGGTTTCGACGCCTCTTACGCCTTTGGACGACGCGAGGAAACTCGTCCGATTGATCATCTCGTCGGTGCGGCTGCCGGTTGGGGTGGTCAGCCACAGTATGCTGCTGAATACGTCATCAGCAGTGTTGCCGATAACGACGGAGAGACACCGTTTGCTGTGACGGTGAGGGAAGTTCCTGTGGATGCGTTTTGGTCTGTGACCATCTATAACGCTGAAGGATATCTCGAAGCGAACGAACTCGGCGTGCACAGCTACAACAGCGTGACCGCCATCGCTAATGAAGATGGGTCGTTTACCATTCATTTCGGGGGCTGCGACACCGGACGCACGAATTGCGTTCCGATCAGTCCAGGTTGGAATTACACGGTCCGCATGTACCTGCCACGCCGTGAAATACTCGACGGTAGCTGGGTGTTTCCGAGGCTAAAACCGACGAATTGAGCAAACCGGACCGGCCGCTTGTGGCCGAAAGCGGACCCTGAAAATTGGAGTTTCGCCTGGGTAAAAGCGTCCGCTTTG
>CBDUAB010000873.1:0-2818 GCA_965365045.1 uncultured Planctomycetales bacterium | reverse complement strand
CCCGGATCCGGAGCGCAGCCGCGAATTTCCGCTGTCACGGCGTCAGCTTGCCATTTGGAATCAGCATCACGAGGACGCTGCTGCCTGCCCGCCAGTCGTTCTCGCCGCCCTCGTCCAGCCTCAATTGAATATCAAGGCGTTGGAAACAGCCGTGGATTTCGTGTCACGTCAGCATCCGATGCTGCGCGCAACGTTTGATGTTGCCAGCGGCCGACCGCTGCAACAGCTCGACGGCCATGTTGCGTTCGAGTCACATGACGTTGGAAAACTCTCTGAGGAAGAGCTGGTTGAATCCGTTTCGCAACGCACGAGCGCCGCCTTTGAGTTCAACCATGGGCCGCTGGCGCGGTGTGAAGTATTTCGCCGTGACGAGGAGCCGGATGCCTTGATTTTTGTCTGCCATCCACTGGTCGCGGATCGGCGATCGATGGAAGTCATCATCACCGACCTGTTGGACGCTTATCAGACGATCCGCGAAGGAGTCATCCCCGAACCGAAACATAAATCCCATACATTCCAAGATTTTGTCGCTTGGGAACGACAGTATTTGGCCAGCGATGACAGTCGCAAACGCTTCGAACATTGGCATGACCGCTTGGTCGACGGCGTGGTGGAACTTCGGTTGTCAAACGAGCCAACGGCAACTGGCAGCACGGAGGGCATGATCCTGGACAGCCAACTTTGTCAGCGACTGCTCGGCCTGGCAGCGCAACAGGAAACGACATTATTTAACGTGTTGTTTTCGGCCTACGAATTGTTATTGCACCAGGTTTCCCGCCAACAAGACATCATCATCGGTTGCACCATGGCAGGTCGGCAACATGAAGAACTCCGTGCCGTGGTTGGCCAGTTTGCCAATACCGTGCCGTTGCGGTGTCAGCTGGCAGAAGACATCTCCTTTGCGGATCTGCTGGAGAAAAACGAGCAGCGTTTGGCCAGGGCGGACGGTCAACAACAATACCCCCTGGCATGGCTAGTGGATCGCTTGGGCGTCGCAGGTGCGGACGGGCGCAAATCGCTGTTCTGCGCGGAATTCGAAATGCCACACGAAACGACCTTGGATCCGTTAGGCTTGCCCGCGTTTCAGTTGGGCCAATCGGGACATAACTTCTGTCGAGACGATGCCAGCTGGTCGGCGCTGGACCTGGACATTGCGGGCAACTCCGCGACGCTAAAACTGAACGTCGCCGAAGCGGGAGGCAGCATCATTTGCAGCTGGGGGGGTGCCACCCTCGATCGGTTGCCGGCGCTGTATGAAGCATTGCTACGGGCAATCGCTCAGGACCCATTGGCCAACGTCTCCACCATGGACCGCACACCACAATGTCAGCGTATTGAACACTGGACAAAAACTGAGGATCACGCGACACGGATTCGAGCGGTTTCCAGCGACGAAGATTACGATGTCGATCCACTTGCGGAAAGCGAGCTGGAAGCGGAAATCGTCGCGCCCCAGGACGCGTCGTACAGCATCGGGAAAGCCGATCGCGTGCTGCTGACCGGAGCGACCGGATTCCTCGGCGCGTATCTGATCGACGAATTGATTCAGAAAACGGATGCCGAAGTAGTATGCCTTGTGCGCGGCGCTAGTCAGCATATTGCGCAGCAACGTGTCTGGAATAACCTCAACAAGTACGGGCTCGATTTGACGGGCTGCGAAGGCCGCGTCCGAGCCGTGGTCGGCGATCTGTCGTTGCCTCTGCTTGGTCTATCCGAAGACGAGTTCGAGCAATTGTCAAAAGAGATCGATGTCGTCTATCACAATGGCGCCGACATTGATATCGCTTTACCATACAAAAAAATACGGTCGGTCAACGTGCACGGCACGCATGAAATCCTGCGACTGGCCATGCGAAATCGCCTCAAACCAACGCACGTGGTTTCATCCTACGCAGTGCACGCGTCAAGGCTCAAAGAAATCGGTGATCGCATCACCGAGTCCGCAGCGCTGCCGCCATTTGCCAGCCTGGCCAATGGTTATTCCAAATCGAAATGGGTTGTCGAGCATATGATTGCCGAATCGCGCCGCCGGGGCTTGCCCGTTTCGACTTATCGACCTGGCAATATCACGGGGCACAGCGTGAGCGGCGCATCCAACACTGGCGACATTATGCACACAATGGTCATGTCGGTCTTGCATGTCGGAGCGATTCCAGACATTGATCTGAACATTGACCTGACGCCCGTGGATTACGTCGCCGGCGCGATCGTCGAGCTGTCTCGCAACCTGGAATGTCTGGGTGGGACGTACCAGTTACTGAACGACAACCCGCTGTCGCTGAAGCTGATGGCGGAATGGTTGCAGGCACGCGATCGAAATGTCGAAATCGTGACGTTGGATCAATGGAGGGAGGGCTTAGCTAGCCTCGTGGACTCCGTGCCAGGCGAGGTTTTGGGGTTGATGAGCGAGATTCTCACACCAGATGCAGAAGTTGGCCTGGAACATGAATCTCTACCCGCGGCATTCCTGCTATCCTTCGATTGTAGTAATGCGCATCGCGGGCTGGCCGGGTCCGACGTACGGTGTCATCCAGTGAACGTCGAGTTACTTGATCGCTATGCCGCCTATCTGGACAAGGTTGGTTTTTTGCGCTTGGCGTCGGTGTAGAATCGTAGCTCGATGAACGAAGTCACCTCTCCCACGTCGCCCAGTAGGAGAGGTAGGACAGGTTTTCAACCTGTCGAGACAGGATGAAATCCTGTCCTACATGGCACGTCAAACCAAGTCGGGCGAGTTGCTAGTGGACGCCCGGCTCGAGATGGGGGACTGTAGATCGGAAGAGCACACGTCTGAACTCCAGTCACGCCAATATCTCGT
>CBDUAB010000872.1:0-2819 GCA_965365045.1 uncultured Planctomycetales bacterium | reverse complement strand
AAGGAACGCAAAAATGGCCGAAGGTTCTCATCTGTCGATAGCGATCAATCAAATTGCATTTGCTCGAGAGTACACAAAACAACTGCTCGAAGACATTGGCGACGATGATTGGTTTCGCATGCCGACGGATGGTGTGACGCATTTGGCCTGGCAAGTTGGTCATTTGGCGATGGCCCAGTACGCGTTAACCATGATACGAATACGCGGCAAAGAACCTTCGGACGCCGCGTTTATAACGAATGATTTTTTGCGCGCGTTCAAGAAAGGCTCATCTCCCGTTGGGGACGCGACCGTTTACCCGCCAATCGACGAGATCCGCGGCGTATTTGATCGTGTGCACGAACAGGCTTTGACGGAACTCGCTGATTACCATGACGATCAATTGAACGAGGAGCTTCCCGAGCCGCATGCGGTATTCAACACCAAGCTTGGATCAGTATTCTTTTGCTCCGCCCACGAGATGCTGCATGCCGGACAGATCGGATTGTTGCGAAGGTTGCTCGGAAAAGAGCCGCTTCGATAACCTAGGTTTAGGATCGTTCGAGAAACAACTGACCGGTTTTGCATAAAGAGGTGTGGTCCCACTCCGTCGAGTTTCATGCGACAGTAATTTATCGAGCGGTCCTTAACCACAATTTGGTCCGCGTAGTGGCGGCATATGACAAACAGCTTCTTCAAAATCACTGGTGGATACGTCTACGACCCAGCCAACGGCATTGACGGCCAGGTCCACGACATCTGGATTGACGGCGACAGAATCGTCGCTGCGCCGGCCGATCCCATGGTTCAGCCCGCCCGTACGCTCAATGCCAGCGGATTGGTCGTAATGCCAGGCGGTATTGACATGCACTGCCACATTGCGGGTCCCAAAGTCAATACGGCCCGCAAGATGCGTCCCGAGGAGAAACGCCGCGACGCGCCAGTCAAGCGTACGGCGTTCACGCACAGCGGCACGATGGGTAGCGTACCCAGCACTTTTGCCACCGGTTACAAGTATATCGGCCTCGGCTACACGACAGCCTTTGACGCCGCCGTACCTCCCCTCTCGGCGCGACACACGCACGAAGAGTTCGGCGACACTCCCTGCATCGACAAAGGTTTTTACGTCTTGATGGGCAACAACCATTTTGTCATGCAATCCATTGCCGCAAACGATCCTGAGCGACTCAAAGCGTTCGTGGGTTGGTTGCTGGGGGCCGCCAAAGGCTACGCCGCCAAACTTGTGAACCCGGGCGGCGTCGAAGTCTGGAAACAACAACAGGCTGGTAACGTCACTGGCATCGATTCAAACGTCGAGCATTTCGATGTAACTCCGAGACAGATTATTGCCAACATGTCGCGCACCGTTGACGAGCTCGGCCTGCCGCATCCCGTGCACATTCACTGCAACAACTTGGGCATGCCCGGCAATTGGCAAACCACACTCGAAACCCTCAAATCGCTCGAGGGTCATCGCGGACATATTACACACATCCAATTTCACAGTTATGGCGGCGGCGATGGTGATGAAAACACTTTTAATTCCAAAGTCGTACCGTTGGCGGATTATGTGAATTCGCACGAGAACGTCACCGTTGATGTGGGCCAAGTACTTTTCGGCGAAACGACCAGCATGACGGGCGATGGACCGCTGGGCTACTTCCTGTCGAACGTTTACGGCACGAAATGGTTTAGTGCCGACACTGAAATGGAAGCGGGCTGCGGGATTGCACCAATTAAGTATCGCAACAAGAGTCTTGTCCATTCGCTGCAATGGGCGATCGGATTGGAGTGGTACCTCATGGTCGACGACCCCTGGCGCGTCGTGATGAGCACCGACCATCCCAACGGCGGCTCATTCCTCGCTTATCCGCAGATCATTCGGCTGTTAATGGACCGCACATACCGTCAGGACGTTTTGAAAACGGTTCACCCGGCTGTGCGTGAGCGATCCAACCTGGCCGACCTCGACCGGGAATACTCCTTGGGCGAAATCGCAACGATTACCCGCGCCGGTCCAGCCCGAATTCTCGGCTTAGCCAACAAAGGCCATCTCGGTCCGGGCGCCGATGCCGACATCACGATTTATACACCGCACGAGAACAAGGAAACGATGTTCGAGCTACCGCGTTACGTGATTAAGTCGGGTATCGTTTTGGCCGAAGAAGGCGACATTCGCCAAGAATTCTACGGCAAGACACTGCATGTGAAACCGAACTTCGATGCGGGCATCGAAAAGGACATCAGTGAATGGTTCGAACAATACTATTCGATCCGCTTTCGTAATTATCCCGTGTCGGAGTCGTACTTACACGACGCGGAACAGATCAGTTGTGATGCGTTCGCTGATAAAGCATGAGTCAATTGCAGCATTCTCCAGCCTCGGGTCGTCTATAATCCAACCGTGCTGCTGAGCGCCTGGGGCGAACAACAAACGCAATGATCCGTGTAGATAGCCTGTCAATCCGTCTCGGCGAATTCACGCTTGCCGGCATAAGCTTTTCCGTACCGCGTAGTGCGTACGCGGTCATGATGGGTAGAACTGGTAGCGGCAAGACAACGCTGCTGGAGTGTATCTGTGGCTTGCGCAAAGTGGATGCTGGCACGATCCATTTTGGCGACCGTAATGTGACACACCTCAAGCCGGCGGAACGTGGGATTGGCTACGTTCCACAAGATCGAGCCCTCTTTCCCACCATGACGGTCCGGCACCACCTGGATTTCCCTTTGGTGATACGTCATTGGAAACCGAAAGACATCCAGAGCCGGACCCACGAATTGGCTGACTTGTTAGGAATCGAGCATTTGTTGGATCGCAAGCCGAAAGGTCTTAGTGGCGG
>CBDUAB010000871.1:0-2819 GCA_965365045.1 uncultured Planctomycetales bacterium | reverse complement strand
TTGTCGTAGGAATGGTAACCGTCGACCTTCAATCGAACGTTGCCATCCTTGTCCATGAAAATGGTGGTGGGATAGCCCTCGATGTTGGGAACTTGCGATTCCAAGGATTCAGTCACCAACACGCACGGGTACGTCACGCCATTTTCCGCAATGAACCCATTGACCAGAGCGTTCTTTTCTTCTTCCGTTTGGCCATTCTCAAAGTTGACACCGACGATTGCCAAGTCATCGCCGTAGTTCTCCATGAGTTTCACAAAATGTGGGATCTCCTTACGGCAGGGGAGGCACCATGTGCCCCAAAGATCCACGATAACGACCTTGCCCTTGAGTTCTTCCGTCGAAACAGTTGTTTCACCATCTACGGCCGGTAACTCGAAACCAAAAGGAAACGATTCAGCGTCCGCCATTTGTGTGAGTACCTCCTCCCGCAATCGCTCACGAATCGGTACGGCGAATTCCTGCATGAGCTTCAACGCGGCCTCGTTGTCGGCAAATGCCTCTTCCTCTTCCGCCGCGCTGATCTCGTCAAAGCCTTTTTCAAACGCGTCCCGTAGCGAGGCAACGGCCAGCTCACCCTGTTGATTCTTGCCGAGCAATACTGCTTCTTCAAAAAAGACGTTGCCAATTCCAGGTTGTTCGACATTCAACTGACGAATGATCTCAGTCGACTTTTGGATGTAGCCAAGGGCCGCCACGTCGTCCGCCGCTTTTTGTGACTTGAGATAATAGAGTTGAAATAACAATGGCGATATGGCCTGGCTATCACTCGTCTCTTGAAGTTTCTCCAAAACGTCTAATGCTCCATCGACATTTCGATTTTGCACCATTTTTACACTCAAGTTGATCAGCAGTTGCGCCGTCTGAGGATTGTCGCTTAATTTTGTGTAAGCTTCTTGTGCGAGCTCGACAGCGGCAGGCAAGTCGCCGCCGCCGACTAAACTATTGACTCGACTGTAATAATCTTCGAACGACGGACCTTGATCTAGGTCGTCGCTGTCGATCGTGACGTCAGTACCATCACTCGGCTGCGAGGCTGGCGCGTCCAAGTCTTGCGAGGTCGCGTCGTCGCCCGTATCCCACGGACTACTTTCACCGGCCTGCGGCGCTGACGTATCCCAATCCGGCTGGGCCACGTCATCGCTAGTAACCCATTCGCTCAATCTGTCTGCCGACGCGGCGGCATCCTCCTGCGAAGCCTGGACGGTGTCCACCGGATTCGAGTCGGCGGAACTTACCTCTTCGCCACTGCGCGAACCGCAACCACAAAGGACAACGCAGACTAGGAAGATTACAAATAATTCAAGGCGTTGAGACATCAGTTTATCCTAATTCTGGTAGCCCGGAGGCTGCCGGGACGCGTGGCGGCAAGCGACAAATAATGTCGGAGTACAAACATTGCACGTCTGCCGTAAGATGTATTGTCTCGACATCATGCGTTTTATGCAACAGAGCTCCGGACCTTGTCGTTGGGAGGATGCGACGCTGGGAGGAGGCGGCCAACATTGCTATAAATCTGGATACGGCAAGCTTCGTAATCCACTTCACAAAATCCAACGGTAGGCAACAAATGGCACCGTACACACTTCGTCCGATGAACCGGCCTGACTGGCAGGAAGTCGCCGAATTGATCTATGTTTCGACAAACGATTGGTATCTCGCCAACGGTCGTGATGCGATCTTTGCTGGCCCACGTGACACACCGCAGTTGTTCTGTTCGGTCTACGAGCAACTTGATGCAGGTTGTTGTATTTTGGCGATCGACGATGCGGATCAGCGAATCGTCGGCTCGTGCTTTTATCACCCGCGCTCAACACATGTGTCGCTGGGCATTATGAACGTGCATCCAGAGTATTTTGGACAGGGAATCGCCCGCAGATTGCTTAAGTTCATTACCGATTTCGCTGACGAAGCACAGTTGCCCGTACGTCTTGTGTCTAGTGCGGTGAATCTGGATTCCTTTTCACTGTACAACCGGGCTGGCTTCGTGCCGCGGACCGTTTTTCAAGATATGATTCTAAAAGTTCCGGCGGATGGAATTACGGACTCTGATGTTGATACGACGCGTGTGCGTGAGGCGACGCTCGACGACGTGCCCGCGATGGCGGCATTGGAACGCGACATCAATCATATCGAACGCGAAAAGGACTATCGACATTTCGTGGAAAACTCCGATGGTATTTGGCATGTGACCATTTGCGAAAGCCGTGATGGTGCCGTCGACGGGTTCTTGGCAAGCGTGTTTCATCCGGCAAGTCACATGTTAGGCCCGGGGATCGCGCGTTGTGCGAATGATGCGATCGCGTTGATTCTCAACCAGCTCAATCATCATCGCGGTCGACAGCCCGTATGGTTGGTACCGTCAACCGAGGCAAAAGTCGTCGAAAAAATGTACGCCTGGGGTGCCCGCAATTGCGAGCTGCATTTTGCCCAGTGCCGTGGTGCGTGGACGGCGCCCAATGGCATCGTGATGCCGACATTCATGCCAGAGACGGGGTAGGGGAGTGGCTACTCAGTACCGTCTAAGATAACTTTCCTATCACGTCCAAAACTGCGTCAATGTCGTCTGACGTATTAAACGGCCCCACGCTTACCCGTACCGTTCCATTCAATGCGAGCGTACCTAACGCGGCATGCATTCGCGGCGCGCAGTGCAATCCAGATCGCACTTCGATTCCAGCCGTCGCATCCAACAAAGTCGCCACCTCATGCGGATCGTTCGCCGCCAGGTTGAAGCTCACCACTCCCACTCGATCCGTCGTGTTGGCTGGTCCGTAAAGTGTCACGTTCGACATTGTCATCCACTCCCCCACAAAGCTCTT
>CBDUAB010000870.1:0-2823 GCA_965365045.1 uncultured Planctomycetales bacterium | reverse complement strand
ATAATGTTCGCACCTATGGAAAATGAAGTCGGCCTTGAGAGCAACCACGGTTCATGTGAGGTGACGCGGCGCAGGCTGCTTGGCGTCGGTTTATCAGGCACGGTTGCCGCGCTGGGGATGGCGGTCAGTCCGTGTTTTGCTGGATTGTCTTTACGAAATCTAGATTTTGGGCCACAATTCTCCGTTCACAACGTGCACCAGATCGGCGAACAGACTCATGTTGAGTTAGGCTTTCACGTAAATGGGCGCCCTTTCAGAATGCATCTGCGATCGACGGATGGCCGTATTTGGCGAACCGTTTGACACGGAATCGCGGTTAATGCGGTGATGGCTGCGGTGCGTGAGATGCACCATGCTGAACGGCGCCGGGATCCAGACCGTGCCGCTGCAGCTTGGATTGAGTGGTTTACACTCGCCGTCTCCACGGCAACTTTCCTTGGTGCTTAAACCAAATCAACTGGTCGACGCTTTCGCTTCCGCAGTTCCTTGCGGCAGTCCGCGCAAACTCCGGTAATAATCAGCCGATGTCCGCTGACCTGGAATTGGTGTTCTTTGGCCACTTCTTCGCGCAACTTGGTGAGCGCGTCGCAGCGAAACTCGAACAGTTTTCCGCACTTCTGGCAGTGCAAATGGTCATGTTGCGGATAGCCATAATCGTGTTCGTACACGGTTCGGCCCGCGACACTGAGCTTGCGTAGCAAGCCGGCCTTTACCATTTCATTTAACGTGCGATAAACGGTCGGACGGCTGACCTTGGATTGGTTGTCACCATAGGACAAATCCTCAACCAACTCGTCGGCTTCAAAATGCTCGTGTCGACTAAAGACATGCTCCAACAGCGCGCGTCTTTGCTGCGTCAGTCGTTTTCCACGGCTCTCCAAAAACTCACGAAGTCGTTCCAGCGGCGATGAGGCAACCTCGACTGTTCCAAGAGAGAATTCCAAAGATTCAGACATGGGGTCTCCGCGAGTGAGGTGGGGAAAGCTAAACGACCGTTCACGATTGACGACTTTGGGACGCGTTTTATGAATGCTTAATGTCTAAAGACTAATGACTAATGACTAAGGAATGACTAATGACTAATGACGAAGTATGTGCAATAACCCGAAAACGAAAGGCTTCGAGTGATGACCTAGGAATCCCCGCGTTTTTCTCGGCAAGACACCGATGTTCATTCATTAGGCATTCGGATTTCCTTAGACATTAAACATTCTCCTCAAAGGCGTCCCACCGTGCGCCCGTTGATTCAGTCTCGTGCCTCACTCTTATTCTAGACAGCGTCGGTTGCTCCTCAAGGCTGTCGTCATAAACGTCAAACTCGCTATTGGGACCGAAAGGTCGATTCGACGTAAATCGGCACATTGAAGCTTGGACAATGAGTAGGTAAAATGCGGGGTTTCGTGTGTCTTGCTGGCCAAAGCGTTAGGGCAAACAGTCGATGAGCAAAGCAAAAAACATGGTGATTGCTCAAAGTGGCGGACCGAGTCCAGTCATTAATAGCACTTTGCGCGGTATCGTCGAGGCCGCACGCGACCTGCCACAAATCGGCACGATTTACGCCGCACGACACGGTATCGAGGGTGTATTGAAGGAAGAGCTCTTGGATCTTTCGGCTCAGGCCCCTGAAGAAGTCGCCCTGTTACGCTACACACCCGGTGCCGGTTCGATCGGTACTTGCCGTTATAAACTGAAAGCCGGTCAGGACGAAGACTTTGAGCGTGTCATCGACGTGCTCCGCGCCCACAATGTCGGCTATTTCATTTACATCGGCGGCAACGACTCGATGGACACAGCCAACAAGATTGCCCGGTTGGGGCAAGAAAAAGGCCTCGATCTTGTCGGCATCGGAGGCCCCAAGACGATTGACAACGATGTCGGCGACAGCGAGTTCAAACTGATCGACCATACGCCCGGTTACGGTTCGACCGCCAAGTATTGGATGCATGCGGTGCAAAACGCTAACGAGGAAAACGGCGGTTCATGTCCGGCCGACCCGGTACTCGTCATGCAGGCGATGGGGCGTCGCATTGGCTTTATTCCGGCCGCCGCGCGCCTGGCCGATCCGCAGCGCGAAATGCCACTGCAAATCTATCTGGCCGAAAGCCCGTGTTCGCTGCGGGACATGGCGGACAACGTCAACGACCAACTAAAACGTGACGGGCGCTGCATTGTTGTTGTCAGCGAAGGATTCAACGTCGGCGACATAGGTGAAGTCGAAGACCCGTTCGGGCACACTTCTTTTAGTTCGAGCGAAACGACCGTAGCGCAAATCGTGGTCAACTACCTGAACAAAGTTGGCTTGTCCGCCAAGGGAAAGGCCCGTGGCAACGTACCGGGCACGGATCAACGTCATTCGATCGCGTATGCATCGACCGTCGATCTCGACGAAGCCTATTGTGCCGGAGAAAAAGCGGCGGAACTGGCAGCCAGTCACGATAGCGGCTATATGGCGACGATCTTGCGTAACCCTGGCTCGATTTACAATGTGCGCTACGACAAAGTGCCGCTGGACCAGGTGGCGAACAGTGAACGCGAGTTTCCCCAAAACTGGATCGCCGAGAGTGGCTTTGATGTCACGGACGATTTCGTTCGTTACGCCAAACCGCTGGTCGGTGAAAACATGGTCACCCTACCAATCATCGATGGCCGGCAACGCATGACACGATTTGAACGAGTTTATGCGGATCAAAAACTGGCCAGTTACGTCCCGCAGGCTGATCGCAAGAAAGCTTAATTTTTGGTAGAGGGGTCAGGACCCTTTTGCCGGAACGGCCCTTCGGGTGCTTCGCACAAAAGGGTCCTGACCCCTTTACCAAAATCCGA
>CBDUAB010000869.1:0-2823 GCA_965365045.1 uncultured Planctomycetales bacterium | reverse complement strand
CGAGTCTGGCTTTTCAAACTCTCTACGCCGAAGGACAACGGCGCTACATCGAAAGCTTTTCTGCCTATACGCGCCAGTTTCTCGAGCGCCTCGAGCGCCCCGATGCCGATCGCGTTGACGGTATACCGCCTGCGATTGCCGTCACGCACAAAAATGCCTCCCGGTCCAGTCGCGCAACGGTCGGTACAACGACCGAGATCATCGACTATCTGCGTTTGCTTTATGCCCGTATCGGCCATATTCGCTGCAATGAGTGTGATCGGCCAGTACGCAAGGATTCACCGCAAACCGCCTCCGAACGCTTGCAGGTACTTCCGACAGGCACGCGTTATATGGTGACTTATCCAGTCGCGCTCGAGGCAGAAGCCGAACAACCGGTGCCGGACGTGCTCGCCACGCTGCGCGAAGACGGCTTTGTGCGTGTCGTGTTGGATCACAAAGTTGTCAATCTGACGGAGACCATTAATCTGAACGAGACCAATGGAAACGATGTGGCGGTAAACGGCGAGCTGCTTGTCGTTGTGGACCGTTTGGCGGCGGGCAAGACCGATGGCGACCGCATCCGCGACTCGCTGGAGACCGCTTTTATCAAGGGCCGTGGACACTGTCACGTACTGGCTCGCGGTAATGGAAACGGTGCCGGCAAACCGAACGATTCGTGGTGTGATTTCACATTGGACGAGCAGAACTGGTGGCGCGTCGGTTTTAGTGAACGACTCACTTGTGAGAATTGCCGGCGCGAGTTTCCTCGGCAGGAACCACAGCTGTTTAGCTTTAATAGCCCACTCGGTGCGTGTTTGGAGTGCGAAGGATTTGGCGACGTTATGGACATCGATATGGATTTGGTGGTTCCAAATCCAAACAAGGCCCTATCCGAAGGTGCAATCGCGCCCTGGAACACGCCAGCTTACGCCCATGAATTAACCGAATTGCTTGCGCTGGCCGACGACTACGTCATACCCATCAATACACCTTTCCGCGAATTGGATGAGAGGTGTCTTAAACTGATTCATGACGGTGTGCCCGAACGCGACTTTGGCGGCCTCAAAGGATTCTTCGCCTGGTTGGAACGCCGTAAGTACAAGATGCACATTCGCGTTTTTCTCAGTCGTTGGCGCAGTTACCGGACTTGTACAACCTGTCACGGAGCACGCTTGAAACCCGAGGCACTCACCACACGTATTGGCGGAAAGAACATTGCTGAACTGTGTCAACTCGAAATCCGTGACGCGTTGGCCCGGTTACGAGAACTCGATTTGACGGCGCACGAACAATCGGTGGGAGGCATGTTGCTGGATCAGGTGACGTCGCGGATGAGCTACCTTGATTCGGTAGGTGTGGGCTACCTGTCACTTGATCGCGCCTTACGTACCTTGAGCAACGGCGAAGCACAACGCGTCACGCTGACTTCGGCGCTAGGTTCGAATTTGGTCAATATGCTTTACGTACTCGACGAACCGTCTGTCGGATTGCACCCGACCGACGTCCGTCATTTGCTCAGCGCAATCCGCGGACTCAGCGACCGCGGCAATACGGTGATTGTCGTCGAACACGAAGAATCGATCATCGGCACGGCGGACCACGTAATCGAAGTCGGTCCGGGGGCCGGCGAAGATGGCGGCAATATCACATTCCAAGGTACCCCGCAGGAAATGGTTGCCTGCGAAGAAAGTTTTACCGGCGATTACTTGGCAGGACGACGTGGTGCTGCCGTTCCCGAACGCCGCCGCGAAACAACTCATGGTTGGATCAAGATCAAAGGCGCCCGCGGTAATAACCTAAAAACCGTGGAAGTTGAGTTTCCGCTCGGTACGCTTTGCCTCGTTACCGGTGTAAGCGGTTCGGGAAAAAGTACGCTCATCGAGCACACGCTCTATCCGGCCCTCTGTCGGCGCAAGCGCAAAGACGGGCCTAAACCGTTGCCGTTCGACGACGTTTTTGGCGATGGTCAAATTGAAGACGTGTTGCTCATTGACCAAAGCCCGATTGGGCGATCGGCGCGGTCGAATCCGGTGACGTACATCAAAGCCTTCGATTCAATCCGCCAGGTCTTTGCCGATACACTCACGGCGCGGACGCACAACTACACGGCCAGCTACTTCAGTTTCAACGTCGATGGCGGGCGGTGCGACACATGCAAAGGCGAAGGTCGCGTCGAGATCGACATGCAGTTCTTTGCCGATGTCTCAATGAAGTGCAGCGAGTGCCAGGGCCATCGTTACCGCCGAGAAATCCTCGAAGTCACTTACCGCAACCGCAGCATTTCGGATGTTCTCGACATGTCGGTGCGCGAAGCATTCACTTTCTTCCGCGGGGAAACCAAAGTTCAAGCACGCCTCAAACACTTGATTGATGTGGGGCTCGATTATTTGCAGCTAGGCCAACCAGCCAACACCCTGTCCGCTGGCGAAGCGCAACGTCTCAAATTGGCCAGCCACATTGCTTCGTCGAAACGCGGACGCACGCTGTTCTTACTTGATGAACCAACGACCGGCTTGCATTTCGCGGATATCGTGCAGCTGCTGGACTGTTTCGACGCGCTGCTGAACGTCGGCCATTCCCTGATCGTGGTGGAGCACAATCCACAAATTATGAAGGCGGCCGATTACATCGTCGATCTCGGACCAGGCGCCGCCGACGCAGGCGGCCAACTCGTCGCACACGGCACGCCGGAGGAGCTTTCTCGGTGCCAGGAGTCGGCGACGGGCGGTGTGCTGCGAAATGAGTTGCTGTCTTAAATTTCGGTTCACGATGTTGGGACGCCTGTTGTGAATGACTAATGTCTAAGGACTAATGACTAAGGAAATCCGAATTCCTAATGAC
>CBDUAB010000868.1:0-2826 GCA_965365045.1 uncultured Planctomycetales bacterium | reverse complement strand
GCATCCTCCAACGCAATCTGCACTGCCCGGGCAACTGCCGCCACTGCCGGCTTGACCTCGGCTTCGGCGTTCTGACGTTGTTGGCAGTCAAACGCTGAACCGTAGCCGTTGACCTTGCCTAGAATGGTTGCTCCACGAGCCATGGCGGATTCGGCTTCCTCTAGCATTAGCACGGCTGCGCCTTCCGCCAGACAAAAACCGTTACGACGAGCATCGAACGGGATCGGCCTTGCCGCATCTCGGCCGGGAGAAATACTCAACAGTCCCGAGTTATAAAACGCATACAAAGTTTCGTAACAAAGCTCCTCCACCCCGCCAGCCAACAGAGCTTTCGAAACTCCATTGCGAATCAATCCGCAGGCATATGCAAGAGACTCGATCCCCGCGGTACTTCCGGTCGAGATCGTCGAATTTACTCCCGACAATCCGTGCCACAGCGCCGCCTGACCCGCGGCTCCGTTGATCACCGTATTGGCAAAATCCAAAGGACTTGCGCGCGAAGGCCCTTCTTTTAGCGCCCGAATGTCGAAGTCGGAGATGGTGTGGGCGCTGCAGAACATTGTTCCCGCGACTAACCCGACCTCCGCTTCCGCCAGCAGCTCAGGGTCCCAACCGCTATCCTGAATCGCCAAATGCGCGGCGACCGTAAGCAGCTGTGCCGTGCGATTGAGAGGACGAAGACCGCGACTGCCCAAATAGTCGGCTGCATGGAAAGAATCTATCTCGCCTACCAGAGGACATTCCATCCCGGGCGTTTCAAAAGCCTCCGCCAGTTTCAGTCCCTGACGGCCATCGCACAGTGCCTGTTGAACCGAGTGGCGTGTATCCCCCAAAGGGCATACGACTCCCGTACCCGTGATAACAACTTCGTGGCTCATGGTTCTTTTACTTCATCGAGAACTGTTTCACTGCCCTACCTGCGAGTGGCCGTCTTCATCGAGCACGTTTAATCTTCCAATCTCCACGTCATCGAACGTCGTGTTCGAATTTGAACCAGGCCAAGTCACGTCGACGCGAACCACTCGGGCCGCGTCCATCAACCCTATGTGTGCTAGATAGGGAGCGCTGCCAAAGCCCGTTTTGTTATTCATGTAATAGTAGCGCACAACCGCGTCACCCGCTAAGGTTTCAGCGTCGACCCGAATCATCGCTCCGACGCCGTAGTAGTTACTTTGCCTGCCGCGCAGCCGGAGCTTGACCCAAGCGTTTTTTTGTGGGCTGTTATTCTTGAAAAACTGGTTGGGCCACGAATCACCGGGCCACATTCCGCCGAGGCTGGAATACATATCTTGGTCACCATCCCGGTCAAAATCAAAGAAAACGATGCCATGACCCTTCTGAATCGTGCCAAAACCGTTCATCATCGTCACATTCGACATGAATCCGGTAGGCTGCCGGCCTTCGATGTCGCCAAGATACATCAGGTTGGGAAGGACGAACGCTGGCTCGGGATTGCCTGTTCCGAGATAAAACTCGTAGGCTCCGTCGTTGTTGAAGTCACCAAACGACGCACCCATCGTGCCAATCGGCATGTCGCCGCGGAATACGTCCGTGCGTTCCTGAAATCGACCATGTTCATCTTGAACAAAGACGGCACTGCCGAATCGATCGGATCCCAAGCCGAACACGGCTTTGTCCACGTTACTCTTGGCCGGCCCGTGACCGCCGTGAAACAGATCGAGCCTGCCATCGTGATTCACGTCCAAGAACGCCGCGGTGAAACCAGCTCGCGTCGTGGTGATCGCGTCGGATCGCACAAAACGTTTTCCCTCCTGATTGCGCAAGAGCGTCGAGCGAGCTAGTACCGGGCTGGAGAGAAACAAATCGATCCAGCCATCGCCGTCGTAGTCGCCAAAGGCGGCCCCAAAGAAGGTCTGGTCCGACA
The DNA here is from genome assembly GCA_965365045.1 of uncultured Planctomycetales bacterium. Classification (GTDB taxonomy): domain Bacteria; phylum Planctomycetota; class Planctomycetia; order Pirellulales; family Pirellulaceae; genus CBDUAB01. Next base: position 941 of record CBDUAB010000868.1, on the reverse strand, counting down.
CGAATGCATCCAGGCCGAACTCCGTCGTCGCGTCCACGAACGAGCGCCGTGGACTTCCTGATTCGCCTGGAACGTTCAGATACAGACGCGAACTGGCTGGCTGGCGTGCCAGCAAGCCTTTGGATAGCGGAAACCGTTGGCCAAGTTGGGCCAGAAATAGATCGAGATAACCGTCGTTGTTGACGTCTCCCCAGGCCGACATACAAGTGCAAAGGATTTCGTCCGCGGTGGGCGGCCGTGACAACAGGCCCGTGGAGAATGTGACGTCGGTAAAACGTCCGCCTTCGTTGCGAAATAGTTGGAAGTGTTGAAACGGACGTGAAACAAATAGGTCGACCCAGCCGTCGTTGTCGTAGTCGGCGGCGGTGATGATAAAGGGTTGAATCAGATCGCCGAGTCCAGCCGCTTCCGTGGCGTCGATGAATGTTGTGCCATTCTCGTTGCGGTAGTATTTTATTTCCTGAAAAGTGCCTCCCGTGATGATGTCCAGATAACCATCGCGGTCGAAATCTTCCACGGCCACGCCTTTACCGGCGTCGTCGGTGTTAACATTCAATTCCGACGCGCATTCGCGGAATGATAATTCAGACCAGATATTCGTCGCTTGTCCTGCGGCTGCCCCGTAAAACGCTTTCGTAAAATCGCTCTGAACAAGGTACTCATCGGGAACGCCGTCAGGGTACCGGCCGAGCGTCATGTAGCTGAAGTTGAGTAGCCAGCGATACACGTTATTGGTGGAATCATAGTTGTCGAGAAGCTTCCGAAAAACGTCCACGGCCTTCTGCGAGGGATCGCTATTCTGATGAATCGAAACAATGGGCAAGGAGCAGAAACGAGCGGCCTCGTCACAATCCTTGCAGTGCACGGCGCAATTGCTCTGTTCAGCCAGCCGTTGATAGGCTAATCCCAGCCAGAACAGCCGGTGCTCCGACTCGCCTTGC
>CBDUAB010000867.1:0-2826 GCA_965365045.1 uncultured Planctomycetales bacterium | reverse complement strand
ATGAGCTTGCCGCAGCTATTGCAAGCCGAAGCAGTCAGTCGCGCGGCACTCGGAGAACCCGCCCCGTCCTCCATGTCACACAAAGGTGTGATCATGATCTTCTTGGCCGGTGGACCGCCGCATCAAGACATGTTCGATATGAAACCGGACGCACCGGTGGAAATCCGCGGCGAGTTTCAGCCGATCAACACCAATGTGTCCGGCATCGAAATCTGCGAATTATTTCCGCGCATGGCCAAGATGATGGACAAGTTTGCCATCGTGCGTTCGCTGAAAGGCTGCGTGGACCGACACGAACCGCATCAATGCTTTTCGGGCATGCCAAACAGACGAGAACCGTGGCCGGCAATGGGTTCCTTTCTAAGCAAGGTGGCCGGTCCCGTCGACATGGCCGTACCGGCCTTCGTCGGTCTCTCGCCCAAGACAAGTCACGCGCCGTGGGGCAACCCTGGCGAAGCGGGTTGGCTTGGTCCGCAACATGCGCCGTTTCAACCGGACGACAGCGTTGGCATGCAGAACATGGTGCTGCACAACAACATTTCGCTTGATCGCTTACATGACCGGAAGAGTTTACTGACGAGTTTTGATCGTGTTCGTCGTGAAATCGACGCCAGCGGTCAACTGCGGGGCGTCGACGCATACACCGAGCAGGCCTTCAATGTGCTGACATCCGCAAAGCTCGTCAAAGCACTAGACATCGAAAAAGAAGACCCAAAACTGCGGGACCATTACGGCCGTGGATCAAAGCAATTCATGGCCGACGGTCCGTGGCGATTGCTCGATCAGTTCCTCATTGCACGGCGACTGATCGAAGCTGGCGCTCGCTGCGTTACATTGGCTTTTAGTCGCTGGGATTGGCACGGCGGCAATTTCAAACGCGGCCGGCAAGACATGCCAATGCTTGACCAAGGTTTATCGTCGCTGGTCGAAGACATCCACAATCGTGGCCTGGACAAAGACATTTCGGTGGTCTGCTGGGGAGAGTTTGGGCGCACGCCAAAAATCAACAAGGACGCCGGCCGTGACCATTGGTCGAATGCGAACTTCGCGGTTTTGGCGGGCGGTGGCATGCGCACGGGGCAGGTGATCGGATCGACGGACCGAACGGCCGCCGTTCCCGTGGATCGTCCCATTCATCCTCAAGAGGTGTTGGCGACCCTTTATCACAATTTGGGGATCGATCTTTTGACAACAACGGTTACGGACCAACAGGGCCGCCCGCAATACCTGCTGGAACACCGCTATCCCATTCGCGAGTTGGTGTAAGCCTAATCGGGCTCAATCCAAAACACGGCAGGAAAGAACCGCATCGCTGCGGAAACACAGAGGCACGGAGAACACGGAGTATTCCTGCCTGCTTTTCTCTGTGACCTCCGTGCCTCTGTGTTTTAATCGTATGCGATTTGCAGTTGACGAAAGCAACGCCCTTAGTTGCTCTGAATCAATTCCAATACTGTTTTATTCCAATACAAACGGCATCACACGCGTTACGGGTCCAGCTTCCGTATTGACGATGCTCGTCGGCTCAGCCAGCAACTTGTCGCTTTCGGCAGCCAACCGAATCGGATCGAGTTCGAACAGGTCGATGCCGTGGCCGATGTCCGCTGCCACTAAACGAAACAACTCGCTTGCTCGCGCCGCGTGCCTTTGCACGCCCGTCGCATTTCCTTCACGCGCTTTCACACCCGCGGCGGCAAGTTTGATCAACGCTTTGACAAAGGTTGCCTCGGTTCCACGGCGTCCAAATGCATGCCATATTGCTTCCCAGGCTTCGTGGGCTTCCCAATAGTAACCATAATTGAACAAATCCACCGCCCAATGATGCGCAGCTTTCACGCTTTCAACGTCATCACCGTCGATCGGCACATCATGAGTCTCACCAAAGCTGTGCCCGGCCGGCTCACGTACGGGATGCGGAAACATCCTTGGTACGTAAGAATAGGAAGGAAACTTCCGCGCCGTAAGTCGCGGAGGCACTGATGGAGGAGAAACTGACATGGGCAAGCGAATCGTTATCACAGGAGTTGCGCGTGGATTGGGACGCGCGATGTGTGACGCCTTAATACAGCAAGATCATACCATTATTGGTTGTGCGCGCAGCCCAGAAGCCATTGAGTTACTACAATCTCGCTATGGATCGGCCCACACATTCTCGGTCACCGACATCAGCGACCCGAACGCCGTTACTGCCTGGGCGCAGCAGGCGCGGGCAACTGTCGGCACCCCAGATTTGATCATCAATAATGCAGGATTAATCAACGCTAATGCGAATTTGTGGGAAGTGCCACCCGAGGAATTCCGCGCGGTGTGCGAAGTCAATCTGCTGGGCACGTACGCGGTCATTCGAGCGTTTTTGCCCGCTATGCTCGAGCAGGGCAGGGGAGGTGTTGTAAACTTCAGCTCGACTTGGGGCCATTCGACTTCGCCCGAAGTCGCCCCCTACTGTGCTACGAAGTGGGGTATCGAAGGCCTTACTCAGGCGCTTGCGCAAGAATTGCCCAGCGGGATGTTCGCCGTTGCGTTCAATCCCGGGGTCATCAACACCGACATGTTACAAAGTTGTTTTGGTGCATCCGCGGCCACTTATCCGTCGGCCCAGGAATGGGCTGAAGACGCCGTACCGTTTTTGTTGCAGCTTGATGCGAAGGACAATGGCGCCTCGGTCAGGGCACCTCATTACTGAAGTACAATTGTCATCCTGAAGGAGGCTAACTAAACGGCGCCACTTTGTGTCATCCTGAGGGAGCGACAGCAACCGATCTGCCAGAAGCGTCTGAACCGCGTGGACGGATTTAACCCGTGACGGCAATGCTGGCGCGATTGGAA
>CBDUAB010000866.1:0-2832 GCA_965365045.1 uncultured Planctomycetales bacterium | reverse complement strand
TACGGCCGCTGTCGTCGGCCTAGGAACGGTGTCTTAGAGGACCTATAATTGCCAGATTGCTAACGGAACCCAACATGAATCAAACCATTCGTATCGGTGCGGTCTCGTATCTCAATACCAAGCCTTTGGTTCATCGGCTTGCTGAGTTGGCACCCCAGGCGCGACTCGTATACGACTTGCCAAGCCGCCTTGCGGATCAGCTTGCCAGAGGTGACCTCGATGTGGCTTTGATTCCGTCCGTCGAATTCCTACGGAATCCGGAGTACACAATCGTATCCGACGCGTGTATCGCCTGCCGTGGTCCTGTATTCAGCGTAAAGCTCTATTGCCGCGTTGAGCCACGGTGCATTGAGACATTGGCACTTGACGAAGGCTCGCGAACCAGCGCCGCGCTGGCCCAGATCTTGCTGGCCGAACGCTTTGGCTTACGGCCCACGTTGTTGCCTTTGCCAATCGGCAGCAGTTTTCGAGACACTTCGGCCGATGCGGTTCTCTTGATCGGCGATCGTGCGATGCAGACAGCCGATGACGAATATGTACAAGTTTGGGATCTCGGTGATGTTTGGTGCCGTTGGTCCGAATTGCCATTTGTATTCGCGATGTGGACGGCGCGTTCGGATCGAGCGCTACCTGAAATTGCCCGTGCGTTGTCGATGGCCCGTGATGCAGGCGTGCGATCGTTGGACACGATTTCCGCCCGCGAAGCAAGCGGCGTAGGATTACCCGTCCAACAATGCTTGTCTTATCTGCGAGATAATCTTTATTTCCATCTCGGGCCTCGTGAGTTACGAGGTTTGCAGTTATTCTCAGAGCATGCCGCGCAACTTAGTTTGGCCCCATTAGAGCGAGAGATCCGATTTCATGGTTGCGAAGCTACTTGACAAAGCTGTCGCTGGTGAGCGACTTTCGACAGCCGAAGGTTTGGAGCTGCTGGAATCCCACGACTTAGCGGCGTTGGGGCGTGCCGCCGATGCGGTTTCGCGTCGGCTTCATCCAGAGTCCTACCGAACCTACAACGTAGACCGCAACATCAACTACACGAATATTTGCACGGCAGTTTGCGACTTTTGCGCTTTTTATCGCGGGCCAGGCGATCCCGAAGGTTACGTCTTGCCGCGTGAAGAATTGCTTGACAAGATCGACAAGACCGTTGCGCTCGGTGGCAATCAGATCTTGATGCAGGGCGGCTTGCATCCCAAGTATCCACTTGAGTGGTATGAAGAGCTTTTGCGAGACATCAAGGCACGCCACCCGCAGCTCAATGTGCACGGATTCAGTCCACCGGAATTGCATCATTTCACCAAAGTATCAAAGCTGCCGATTCGCGCGGTGTTGGAGCGGCTAAAAGCAGCGGGTCTGGGCAGCATTCCCGGTGGCGGTGCCGAAATTTTGGTCGATCGCGTGCGGACAGAAATCACGCGCGGCAAAGTGATGACCGACGATTGGCTGAATGTCATGCGAGTCTGGCATGAGCTGGGCGGAATCAGCACGGCGACGATGATGTTTGGCCATGCCGAGACGCTGGCCGAGCGAGTCGAGCACCTGGAACGACTACGACAATTGCAAGATGAGACGGGCGGCTTTACGGCGTTTATATGTTGGACATTTCAGCCCGACAATACGGACATGGCGGACACGCCACCGAGCGGCGCGTTCGACTATCTCAAGACGCAAGCTTTATCGCGACTGTATCTGGACAATATTTCCAATATCCAATCAAGTTGGGTGACGCAGGGCTTGCGTATCGGTCAGCTCGCGCTGCTGTTCGGCGCAAATGACATGGGAAGTTTGATGATCGAAGAAAATGTCGTCGCCGAAGCCGGTACCGTTCATTTTCTTTCTCTCGACGAAATTCGCGCGGCAATCTCCGAACTCGGTTACGAGCCGCGTCAGCGTGATGTGTTCTACAATTTAGTCGACCCGGAACTGGAACAATTTGCGATCCGGGCGAACCGCCAGCAGTCAACCGACCGCGAGGTCTACGAGTTGGCCAATTAGCCTGAGTAAAACCATGGGAACCTGCAGGCTCAACGCGTGGACGATTTTCGCAACGTTAGGACAGGTTAAAACCAAGGTGGGTGACACGTGCCGAATGTCACTCAATGCGGCCTGGTTGCCGAAAACAGCTACAGATTGCTAACTTGATCACGCTCGGCTCGCGTGACCCACCCAGGAATCGTTCACGTCGCCGCCCTTCGTTTCCGCGGTACATCCTTGTCATGCTCGCTTTTTGGCTTCGTTTTATTCGACAAACGAGAAAAATCGAAAGAATTATGGTGCCGATTGAAGCTGGTTTCCGCATTTGGAAATAGGTAGGCGTGCTTGTGGTCGGGCGAGCCTTAATCATAACTCCGGCCAGTGCAAGCTACCGTAGCCCGACGCGCAAGCGAGGGACACTACCAAGAGACATGCATGTTGCGTTTACCGTAGTGTCCCTCGCTTGCGCGTCGGGCTACCGTGCTGTCTGCCGTGGAACGATTCGGGTACTTGCGTCCCGTCGGAGAGCCATGACGATGCTTGGATGATTCTATGGAAGAAGTGACTGAGATTCTTAGTCGAATGAACGAGGGGGATGGGAAGGCGGCGGACGAGCTTTTGACTCTCATCTATCGGCAACTGCGTCGGCTCGCCGCGGCAAGACTTAACGACGAGAATCCCAATATCACGCTGCAAGTCACCGAATTGGTGAGCGAAGCCTACTTGCGGTTACTTGGTCGCGGTTCGGCACAGACGTGGCATGACCGCAGCCACTTTTTCGGTGCCGCGTCGGAAGCAATGCGGCGAATACTGGTCGATCATGCTCGACAAAAACAAAGTCTGAAACGTGGAGGT
>CBDUAB010000865.1:0-2836 GCA_965365045.1 uncultured Planctomycetales bacterium | reverse complement strand
CTGCACTTCGACTGGGAGTAAGAGCGGCCTGTACGGGCGGAGCAGGAAGCGTCTCGAGGAAGGCGACGAGAGCGGCAATCTGTTCATCGGTGGGAGGTTCTCCCTGCATTGTCTTTTGAATCGAGTTCCTCACTTGCTGCTCAAGCGTCTCCACCTCGCCATTCCAGGCCCAGGGTCCGGTCTGCCCAACTCCCAGCAAGGACAAAACGCGCTTCGGCGCATCGAACGAGCCATCGCTTAAGTTGTCATTCAATTGCCCATTCGAATGGCCGTCTGTGTGGCAGCTATGACAGCTCATCCAGCCGTCGTGCGAAAGTCGACTATCGAAGAACAACATCTCTCCGCGTTCCGCGAGACTCAATTTTGGCTGCGGTCCCAACGAAACCTGATCTATCTGTTTCGCATTCACCACGTCAACTATGGAAATGGAGTCAGAGAACGTATTGGCGACGAACAATCGCCCATCTGGTGTTGTAACGACGTCGTTGGGACGTCGACCCACGGGAACTCGCCGAAAACCGTATTCCTCGTTGTCGCTGCCGATCAGTATTTCGTTCACTCCCGAAAGCACCACGGTGATTACGCCGACTGGCCCAACGTTGATTGGTCCTGGGTCACCGGCTGCGTTGCCGGGCTCCCCCAGCTGAAATGCCACGCGGTGTGACAATGCGTCCGCATCCGAATCGCAGATGTCATCAAGCGAAAAGGATACCAGCACATTGGAGATCATGTTTCCCCAATGAACGTCGTCGAACGTTGACCGGGCGAGCGGGTTCAGTTCCTGTTGGCTGGCCAGGAGCTGTTCTTCATCGCCGCTGATAGCCAAACCGCGAATGTTGTGACCTGGGATTTTCTTGACAGTAACCAGTTCCAAGCTGTCCGTGTCGACAACGCCTAACGCGCCACTAAACGAGCCAGCCAAAACCAGCTTCTTTCTTTCGTTGGCCAGACACATCTCGAGAGGCTCGAATGGCAGGCGAAGTTCCTTCGCGATGCGCAGCCGCGGTTGCCCTCCCTGCAGGTCTGCGGACAAATCGATCACGGTTACGACTTGTGACCACAAGGACGTGATAAAGCAGCGCTTTGTTTCGTAGTCCACCTTCAGACGAACCGGAGTGTGTGCTACATCCAATCTCGACGTCACGTCCCAATCAGCACCGTTGCCCGCCAGCAAAACGAGTTGATGGTTCTGTTCGTCCAAAGCCAACAGATATCCCTTTTCCGGTACGGCAACATACTCCGGAACGGCGACATGCTCTGGAAGGGTGACAGGCTCTGGAAGGGTGAAAAGGTCAGGCAACGCGAAAATGTCCGATAGTCGTCCACCGATCTCGATCTCGTTCACCACCGACCGGTGTGTCATGTCAATAACCGAAATGCTGCCGCTGCTTCGGTTGGCCGCGTAAAGCCACTTGTAGTCGCCGGAAGCTGTCAGCGCTACGGGCTGTCTCGACCGTTGCTCATAGCCCGCAAGTACGGACTGCAGTGAGGTTAACAACGAAATCGTGATGATAAGTCGAAAGCAATTCATGGGGCTCGGCGAACCAGAGACCTCGGCTAACCAGAGACACTGTCCTGCTGAGGACCAGACTGAGCTTGAGCTTTGGTGCCCCTCAAGACTTCGATGGCCTTGGCGAGCATCGGATCATCGTTCGATTGTTGCGGGCCGGACGTTACCTCGCCAGTGGCGTGGAGCTTAAAAGGAACGCGGAAATCAGGCTCGATGAAATTTGGCAACCTTTTTTCCGTTGTCGATTTTTTGGTGGCTTGAATGCGCACCAACCCTGACGACTTACCAGGCCTTGCGAGAAGCGGCGTTCCATCGCCTCGATGCGGCACGGCGACTGCAAGTCGGATTTTCTCGTCCCGGCCCGGAATCGGCACTAGGCTGTTCACATAAGTTTCACCATTTGTCCGTTCGCCAACGACGATTGCGCGTCCCCGATCTTGCAACGCGGCTGTCAGGAAGACTCGGTCAGTAGCGGCGACCTTGGCGATTAGCACAACCATCGGCAAGTTTTGAAAGAGAGCACCTGGTCGGGCTTCGTACGTTTTGACTTCGTCTAATGAGCGAACATGACCGATCACGCCTCCGTCCAGCAGACTGTCAGCGACCATTACCAGATCGTGTAGCAGGCCGCCGCCAGAGCGGAGGTCGAGAACGATTCCGCGAATGTCTTCGCCGCGCAGCTTGGTCTCGACCTGTCGCAACTCGTGTAATGTGCTCGGCCCAATGCTCTTGATGCGAATGACAGCGATATCTTTAGCCGGCTCTATCGTGTATTCCCATTCTCCCGGGGAAATCTGTCGGTGACCTTCAACCGTGGGAATAAACACGCGGCCGCGGGTAATCGTCAGCGTGCGCGGCTCGGTGGAATCGGGTTGCCGAACCACCATGGTTAGCTCGGACCCTGCTTCTCCACGAAGTTGCTCAACCGTCTCTTTCAGATTCTTCGACGCGGTGGATTCACCGTCAATCTCGACGATCACGTCATTTGTTTTTACACCGGCGTTCCATGCCGGACCGTTGTAGAACACTTTGGAGATCGCCGGAAGTTTTTCTTCTTTGCTCATCGACAACGCGATTCCGATGCCTACGTATCGGTTAGCGGCCAGTTGTCCTTGCACTTTGTCGGCGCTGGCATCAATTAAGAAAGACCTTCCCGAGATGGCTTCCATCATGCCACGAGTCAGAATCGTTTCCGCGTCGTCTAGCACGCTGAACTCCGCGCGGATGTTGTGCAAGTATTCCGTTATCTGGTCCGTAGTAGCCAATTCGGAAATGTCTCGGCTCAAGCCTTTGGGAGTCGGTTGTTTGTCAGCCCGATATAGTGCC
>CBDUAB010000864.1:0-2837 GCA_965365045.1 uncultured Planctomycetales bacterium | reverse complement strand
AGTGGAGGCGCAACCGGCACATCGAGTCTTCGCCCCCAAGGTTTGTCATTTGGCTGGAGTGGCTTACCGATTCCAAACAATACCACGGGCTTGCCGATGTCGTCGCCGCTCACCATGGGACAACTCGTGCAACCGCTGATTCCGCCAGGACAACAAACCCAGTTTCATGCAAATCCCATTTTTGCACCTGGCCAAAGTCCACCTCCGCAAGTCAGTAACGTGGTTCCCGATTTTAGGTCATCCAACCCATTTCTCATCCAACCCGTATCGCCGTCAGCCACCGCGGTCCCCACGGCGATTTCGACGGCGCTGCCGGATACCGTTCTGGAAAACAAGTTAGCCCCGGCACGACCATCCAAACCGGCCGCTCCCTCGTATCGCAGCATTCAGCCTTAGTGATGCAGCAGCGGCGACTCGGCAATACCGACATCCAGATCACACCTGTCGCCATGGGATGCTGGCCGATTGCCGGCATGACCAGCATCGATGTGAACGACAACGACAGTCTGGCCACGCTCCGTGCGGCGTTCGACGCCGGCATCAACTTCTTTGACACGGCCTATTGTTACGGACCGGACGGCGAAAGCGAACGATTGATCGCTCGCGCGCTTGGCGAGAAACGTGACGAGCTGGTCATTGCCACCAAAGGGGGCGTGCACTGGAACGCGGACGGAACGCGAGGACAAGACGCTCGGCCGGACACGCTCAGACGCGAGTGCGAACGCAGTCTGATTCGGCTGGGAACCGATCATGTCGATTTGTTGTACTTGCACGCCCCGGATCCGAACGTACCGATAACCGAGTCCGCGGGCGCGCTGCGACAACTGTTGGATGCGGGCAAAACGCGCGCGGTTGGCGCATCCAATTTGTCCGTCGATCAATTGGCTGCCTTTCAAGCCGTCTGCCCGTTGGCGGCCGTACAGCCGCCTTACAACATGTTGCAACGACAGATTGAAGCGGATATTCTCCCGTGGTGCCTGCGGAATCGTGTGTCCGCGGTGATCTACTGGCCGCTCATGAAGGGCCTGCTGGCCGGGTATTTACCGCGTGATCACGTGTTCCCACCAGGTGATGGTCGGGCAAAGTACCCGATGTTCCAAGGTAGCCAATGGCAACGCAATCAGGACTTTCTCGATGATCTGCGTGGTATCGCCGAGAACATCGGTAGAACGGTGTCCCAAGTTGTCGTGAATTGGACGATCCATCAGACTGGCATAACAGCCGCCCTTTGTGGTGCCAAGCGCGCTCGTCAGATCCAGGAAACGGCGGGAGCGATGGATTGGCAAATTGACGCTGAGCACGTGGCGCTGATCGACGCGGCCCTCGCGCGGCGCGGTGTACCAATCGTAAAAAACGCAATCTGATCCACGCCCGCGAAGAAGCGAAAATGACGAAAGTTCTGCTGACAGCGTTTGAACCCTACGGTTCGTGGAGCGAAAACGCCAGTTGGCTTACGCTGGTTGAATTGACACGCGAGCTTTCCAAATCGCTAGAGGTCACGACGCGTCGCTACCTGTGCGTTCCTTTCGATGTGTCCGAGTTCCTTGTTCAGCATCGTCAGCAGAGCTTGGAGAAAAGCGACGACCATCGGTCCCACAAGCAGTCCGATCGGGCCGAGGGCTTTTACGCCACCCAATACGCTCAACAACGCGAGTAGTGGGTGAAGTTTGCTCTGTCCGTGAAGTACCCAAGGTTTGATAAAATTGTCCGCCATCGAAATCACGACGATTCCATAGATCGCAAATCCGATACCCACCACTAACCGACCATCGTGTTCGGCGCCAGGAGCCTTGTCGATGAAAGCGACCCACAAGGCGACCGGCACCCACACCGCGGCGGCGCCAACAAACGGCACCATCGCCAGCAACGTCGTGAGGATGATCAACAAGAACAGCGGGCTCGCGCCGATCAAGGTATAGCCAATGCCGGCCAAGATTCCCTGCGCCACGGCCGACAAGAGCGTTGCCAACACGACCGCACGGCTAACGGTGGCAAATTCAGCCAGCAACTCTTCCTCATATTGGTCGTCTAACGGTGACATTCGCATTCCAGCCCGAATAAGATTGGGGCCGTCGACCAAAAAGTAGTACAAAGCAATAATCAAGATAAAGAGGCCAAATAGGATGCCGAGCACGAACGCCGTCGTCTGTCCGGTCAACGACAACACGGATTTTTGCAAGTAGTCAAGCGCTTGCCCTTGCCATCTCTGGATTTTCTTAGGACTGGGGTTGGCAAGCTCAATTAACCAAGCCCAGGTCCTGCCGCCGAGAAGTTGCTGTTTCGTCACACGATAACTGACATACGCTTGATCCAACCGCTGGTAGTACTCCGTGTCGGTAACCGCTTGCCTCGCCAAGTCGATTTGATCGCTCAAATCGCGCTGCCGTTGAGCGAGTTCTTCGTCAGTAATTTCCACGCTTGTGGGCAACCCGTCGCGCTCAATCAGTTCGAACAGCGACTGAATCTCGGCAGAAATCTGATCCAACGTTGACAATTGATACTCACGATCTACCGGAACTGGTGTGGTACCGTCATCGCGAATCTGGCCAGCCAGTAGTTTGTGAAAGCCGCCTTCGATATTCGTTACCACCTCCGAATAAGGCATTTCCAGGTGGGCTTTGGCACGCAACGAGTTGACGCGTTCTCCCACTTCAGATGCCCACGGACGAGCAAACAGCACTTCAACTTCCGAAACGGCCAGCGCGACAATCCAGATCAATGGGCCAAGCACGATGAATAATATCGCCAGCGTTGTCAGCACGGCGGCACGTTTTTGCTTGCCTTCACAACGGTCCAAAATCCACTGATGCACTGGATTTTGGACCGTTGTGAAGGCA
>CBDUAB010000863.1:0-2840 GCA_965365045.1 uncultured Planctomycetales bacterium | reverse complement strand
CCACGATCGGCAGGTCAGTCCGCACGGTGTTGTAGTAAACCAATGCCGGGTTGCTGTCTCCGGAATCCCGCCAGACCGAACCCGCGGCCGTCATGATGACGGCCAGACAAATAACGATTGCAGCGGCAAACCGGTTCGTGGGAGTCATGGGATTCTCCGTTGGTTAGGGCCAAAGCAGACTGTACCGGGAATCGCTCAAATGTGAGCGCCACTCGTTCTATAGAACGCAACAGCGCTACATGAAAACAAATCACCAAACACGACCGCTCGCGCGGCAGCGGCATCACGCGCCGATTAGTTCCTTTCTCATAGGGTTCCATGCGTAAATGGACATCCGGACACGACAAACTTTTTTTCAGGGCGGCATCCGGGTCGCTGATGAGTTTCACAAGTCGAGTAGCCGGTGGTTGAGCGCAGCGACACCACCGGTTGCCCGCCCGCTTCATGCAAAACGACGAGCGCTGAACCGGTTGCGTACGCAACCGGGCTTCATTCTCCGTGTCTTTGCCCCGCCGCCGCTGTCCCTTGTTTGCTGATCGATCGCCGGACGATCGGTTTGAGCCTGATCAAATGAAATAGTCGTACTTTAGAAGCACTATTATCGTTCTTTTTAGATGGAATTCCGTCGATTCGTGTTGAAAAAAGTACCGGATACGGTACTATTCATAAGGATAACAGATGACATATGGTACGAATAAGTTTTTGAATGAACACTCAGTTTGGAATGAATTAGTAGTTAAGAGGCGTCAACCACACGGCCAAATCTGGAGTAGAAAATGAACTTCACCCAAAAACTAGACAGACGACGCCGAGAGTTGGGCATTACTTTTGAAGCTCTGGCCAATCTTAGTGGTGTACCGGTATCTACCTTGAAGAACATCTTCAAAAACGGTGTTGAACATTCGACTTTTTCAAGAGTTATGGCCGTGGCGACCGTTTTGGGTGTGCAAATTGAAAATTCACCGGAGGTCGATACTTACGAATTGAAGCATCAGCAAGCAGTCAGAAAGGCCAAGAAGCTTGTGGGCCTTGTTCAAGGAACATCAGCGCTGGAGGCTCAGGCGGTTGCCGATGAACAACTTGAGAACATGATTCGTCAACTGGTTCACGAGTTGATGGCTGGTTCGCCTCGAACCTTGTGGGCTGCGTAGTCCAATGCCAACTTGGGAACCAATAGAAGGCGAAACGCCGATCGATCCGTCCTACCTCCGAGACAAATCAATAACCACGCGAGCTGAGCTCAACGTTGCCGAAGCCAAAAACATCCTCAAACCTGTGTTCAGATACCTCGGGGCAAAGCCTTCAAAAAAACATGCTCCCTTTGACCTAAATTGGTTCCAACACCTTCACGAAGAGATGTTCTGTGACGTCTGGGAGTACGCAGGCAAGTTTCGGCAGGAAGACCTCAATATTGGAATTGATTGGCACCAGATTCAAGCGGAACTCTACCAACTCGAAGGCGATATCAACTTCTGGGAAGACAACAATTCCTTTGACAACTTGGAACTAGCGGTACGCATTCACATTCAGGCTGTGCGTATCCATCCGTTTTTAAACGGTAACGGACGCTGGTCACGTTTGCTGGGCAATATTTACCTCAAGCAAAATGATCACCCAATCGTCACATGGCCCGAGCAAACGATCGGTAATGAAAGTCTGATCAGAGATGACTATCTCGCCGCAGTGAAAAGGGCTGATACGGGCGATCTGTCGGATCTGGTTGAACTTCACCGCCAACACCTCGAAAAGCCAATTGACGAGGAAACTTAAACCATCGACGCCGAATCCTACTCAGGCTTCGACACCGAGCAGTTTGCAGGCTTCTTCGTAACCGGCGGCGCGGAAACCGTGTTCGTCTTCGCGGTTGTACCCGTAGGCGCTCGCCGTCACGCGTGCGAGACCCACGACTTGCCGCCACCGAAAGGCGGGTCGGATTGTGCGGTATTCCTCACGTACGGTGTTGTAGTATTTTTCAGCGTGCAAACGTCCATCCTCGCTGACCGCGTACTTCAGCATTAGCTTGAACACTGGTTCGACCGCGTAGCCGCGCTTACCGTAGATCTGTATAGCGGCAGTTGCGCGGCCTTGGTCGTTGTGGCGGATGGCGTCTTCGGTTTCCGCCAGCAGTCCGGCGGCGTCCGAGACCTTGACGAGGGCGCGGTGCTCGTCCGTTGGATAGGGTGGTGATTGGAAAGAAGCCGATTTTCCGAATGGCGACAATTGTCTGCCGGAGTAGGCAGCAACGATGAGCCCCGACACGGCATGCCGCGACTCGGCCGTGCGCGCCATGTTCCGCCAGGCGTTGGTTGAATCGGACGAATGAACGCCGGGTGAATCACCGTGCGAACGCCATTTGTCCGCTGGCTGGCGAAGCAGCAACGTGTTGGAAGCCAACGAGATCGCTTCACCCACGACTTCGGGGTCGATACCATCGGCGAGCGCGGCCGCGACAGCTTCGGCGGCTCGCTCGCTTGGACCGTCGTACATCGTTTGGCTCAACTTTTCAACGGCGGCGTCACCCGGATCGCGCTTCCCAAGTTTCTTTCCAGCGAGCTTGTATTGGTCGAGCAGTTTCGGAACCAGCGCCCGAATCGGTGTGTCCGGCCGATTGTTCTGGATGTTCTGCTCATCCATGGCGCAGAATCGCACACACTGTCTCAGCAGCGAATAGGAGTATTCCTTGCCCAATAGTCCAACGAGCCCGTAAGTGCGATGAGCAAACACAAAGCGATGGACATTTATGTCGTCCTGCACCGCGGGCTGAAGGGCATTAAACGCCTCGAGTGGTGAGTCGCCAACCGTCGCCAGTAGGCTTTCGCCCAAGTCGACGTCGACTTTGC
>CBDUAB010000862.1:0-2841 GCA_965365045.1 uncultured Planctomycetales bacterium | reverse complement strand
GATTCAACGTGGTGGAGCGACGGCAACCGAACTAGATGGACCTTCAAGGATTTTGCGCAGATTTTTGGCTGTTTGTGCCTCTCGCTTCCGCCTATTTGCTGAAGACGCTCGCCTTACGTCATGGTTTGGCGTCCATGCCGCTTTTCGATCCGTGTTCCGCCTGTATCTTGGCGCCTTCGACTTCCGCGGCGGCGCCAAACGATTCGCCACAGGACTCGCACCGACTGCCAGGAATCGGGCCGGGAACGCGGCGCCAAACATGGTCGCAGTCTCCGGTGTGACGGTTTTTTGCCAATCCACACTTGACACAAACATCGGGCGGGAAAGCGTGTAGTAAATCGTCGTAGTCGTGATCGCAGTCGTTGTCCAGTCGCTGTTCGGCTTGTTCTAGTTTTTCGCGTCGTTTTTCGTCAAAGGCCAACGCCATCTCGTCGAGTGATTTCGAAGTTCGCCAATCCAGGAAAAGGTGATAGATCGACTTTGCAAAGATCCACAGGAAATAGAGGAACGCCCCGACAATGACGACGCCTATGATCGCTTGGAATAGTTTTGCTCGCATGGAAGCCCTTCACCATAGGAAACGTGTGCGTAAAATCACCGAGCGCGATTCTGTAGCAGTGTGCATGGATCGTACCGCCTTCGGCAAGGAAGCAAAAGGCCTGTTGCTTACTCCGTGGCCACAATGGCTTCGTCGATCAATTCATACCAACCATCGAATTGAGAGAGCTCGCCGACGATCGAACCATCGGCAAAAACGCGCACAGTCTTGACGAGATGATCGAATTGCTCGTCTGCCAACGTCTTTACAACGGGTGAGACATCTCCCAGTCGACGATAACAATCTTCTTTCGGGTAGTAGACATCAACGTCAAACTCAACCTCCAGGGACACCGGTGGCGCGTCGATCAAAATCTGATGCGGGGCAATGCGACGGCTTAATCGCTTGCTGGCGACGTTGGCAAGTTCCTCGGCACACGCGACCAACCAAGGATAGGGCCTGCGTGCCAAGCGTTGATAGATACGTGATTCCTGATTGAAGTCGACCTGGGCCAAACGTTTGTACAACTGGCGTCGCCTACCAAACAAACCGTCAAGCAAATCCCCGGCCGACCCCGCGCCAGCGGTCGTTCGCATCACCTCGATCATGGCAGTCTCAGATAGGCGGAATAGAGCGTCTAACTCTAATTCGTCGTGTAGCAAATAAAAAGCGCGTTGTAACATAGCCGTCGCACCACGCACGGCATGGTGCCAGTAGACTTCGCTGAACATCACGTACCGAGCGAAAACCATCATCTCGGCGGCGGTTCGTCCCTTGTCGGTCAGCGCTAATCCGTCACCCTCACGGTTCATACGAAGACTACCGATCAAACGCTGTTGATCGAAATTCCGCCCGTAGGGCACGCCAGCGTGCAAACTATCGCGATATAGATAGTCCATTTTGTCCACGTCGATTGGACCCGACAGCATGCTTGACAGCAATCGTGAGCAAGCATCGCGTGGTTTCTCGGATAGCAGCGAGACAACTTCGCGTGGTTGAAGACCCCAATCGTCCCGCAGCACATGAGCGATGTCGCCTTCGAGCAAAAAACTGTTGGCGAACAGCTCGTGTTCCGGGACACCTGGCAACTTGACATCTTCGAGTGGATGGCAAAACGGCCAGTGACCCAAATCGTGTAGCAACGCCGCGACGATGAAAACCTCGGCGGCGTGAGCGTCGACGCGTTCACAGAATCGATCGTCGTGGGATAATCGTTGCAGATAAAGCAGGGCGATTCGATAGACGCCTAAAGAATGTTCGAAGCGTGTGTGGTGTGCCGCCGGATAAACGAGTGAAACCAAACCCAACTGACTGATCTGAGACAGGCGGCGAAATTCCGGTGTATCAACGAGTTGCCGCACGCGCGTCGTAATAGGAACGTCGATCTCCTGCGGAATCCGAACGAGCGCTCCACGCGCATCCAAGTTGCGAATCTCGGGAATGCCTTGAATTGCGTTCGGCATCAGAACATTCGTGGGTTACGCGTTACTCAGAGCGGAGTCATCGCCATGATGAGCCGCAGACCGACGGTTACCAGCACGTACATCCCGTAGTGCAGCGCCGCCGATGTTGCATCCAAATCAAGCGTCGCAAGTGATGCCAGCGCGCCAGGAACGAACAAGACTGGTAGGACATACAACAATTGCCACAGTTCTGGAGGTTTTCCGTCCAGGGCGTACTGATTCAACACAGCATAGAGTCCCCAAAGTCCTGCATAGACGACCGCACAAATGGCAACGCGAATCACAAGTGAACCGCCTTCATACGGCTCCAATTCATCATCGCGAAAGAACGCATAGCCAGCCCATACTAGCGGTGGTGCCAAAACAATCGCCCCGGCGGTCAAAATCGCCCAATGCACATTGCCTTCGCCGCCGGTCATGAACCTTAGAATCAAGGCGACCAACGGGACGAATAAGCAGGTCGCCACGATCCCGATAATGACACCAACCGAGTATCGCTTTTCCGTACGCTCTATCGGCTTGAGAACACCGACGCCCTCCGCGCCCTTGGGGCCAAATTCCTCCGGACCATGAATGACAACTTCATCGGCCTTGTCCGGAATTGTTACGGAAGCCTTGCACTTCGGACAGGGACCCATCTTCCCCGCGAATTTATCGCTGACTTTGAAACGTGCATGACAGCCTGGACAGATGACTTGTATTGGCATATGAAAGTCAGTCGACGTCGGTCAAATCATCTTCGGTGATCATTTTGAATTCTTTGGTCGCCAACGTGTCTAGCGCCATATCGATATTGTCGACCATCAATGCCGCGGCGGGCATGTCATGCGGACGAATTAG
>CBDUAB010000861.1:0-2841 GCA_965365045.1 uncultured Planctomycetales bacterium | reverse complement strand
CGGCCGATCGAATGACGGGTGCCAGCAGCCGCGCCTCAAGGCTTAGAAAACGGTCGAAGTTCCAGTGTTGGCTCGAAGTTCCGCCGTTAGGTCTTATTGCGTGCGGCAGGGTGCCTGCTTCGGCGGTCACGCCTAACTGGACAGCCAACCGAGGATCGCCAGCAGCGATACTGGCAATCAGTTGGCTACGGTGTTCGCCTCGGGCCGCGAACAGAATCGCTTTAACGGCGTCGCGGCCAACAAGCGAGCCATCGATTTCAGACAATTCCGTATCAACAAGGTGGGAGAGTTCCGCGCAGACGTCTTCGACAACATCGATGTCGGTAGAGTCCATGTCGGCAATTCTCCGCATGACATCCGCCCGTTTTGATTCATTCAGTTCTGCTAGAAACTTGGCCGCTTCGTCGGGAGGCATCCGCGAAACAATGACAGCCAACGTCTGTGGATACTCGTCACGCAGGACACGGTGCAACGCCTCTCCGGATGTTTTTTGCAAAACAGCGCCCAAGACATCGCGCGTGTCGTTATTCGAAACCGGCAAGCAATGGGAGGCATCGCCCGTTGGGATGGGCGACAGCGAGAGCACCTCCGCGGGGAACATCTCGTCAGCGGTCTCCGTGTTCGTGCTGGCCATCAACAACTCCGCAGACACATCTTGCACTTCGTCCGCCGACACGTCGGTCAATGCGCTGACTGCCTGTCGAATGTCCTCACGCTGCTCCGCTGACAAATCGGCAAGAAGAGCTTCGGTGGATTCTTCATCCATACGTGAAACGAGAATGGCTATTTTTCGAATGTCCAAACGATCACTCCACTTAACTTGCTTCTTTTACCCAAGACTTCAACATAGCCGACGCGGCTTGCGGGTGTTCGCGAACCAGTTCCGTGAGGTCCGCATTTACAAACGTGTCACTCTGTTCGGGCGAGGTGTCCTGTGTTTCGCTTTCAACCACTGCCGATTGCTTCTTATCCACAGGCGTGTAAACACGCAAATCTTGCGCTGGGCGTTCTACATTGGGTGGCGGCCGCTCTTCGGAAAGCACGTCTTCGTAAAACAGATCGCGAAACACCCCGACAACTAACCCAATTGCTAGCAGCACGACCGTCGCCTGAACAATCTGGTTTAGGTGACCGTGGATCCAAGCCAGGAACGGGCCATTGCTCGTGGCGACTTCGTCCGCGTTTTCGTCGACCTGCCTGAAGAGCGCGACTTGGATTTCTGGCTTCTCTTGCTCGGTATGCCCGGATGCCAAGTTTGAGACGAGTGATTTGATCTTGGAATGCGTTTCACGTTCAATCTCAACTAATTCTTCAGATGTGGGGCCATTCGCTTTGGCGTTCGCGTCAGTGGTTCGCTGGTTCCAGAGTTCGCGGTAGTATCCAATCGGAACACCGATCGCAACCACAATGCGTGACGGTTCAAGCGGATGTACTGAATCCGACAGCGGTGGTTCGCGATTCGTGCGCAATTCCACATTGGTTTCGATTTCCACTCCTGGAATGAATCTCAGTACGCGCGCAACGTTTGTCTGCCACGACCGTTCCAAAGTTGCCTGTCGGACTTCGTAGGCCTGCGCGGCGTCATCCGCCGAAACGACGCCTATCTCAGCAGTCATCTGATTTACAATCGTGACATCAGCTGGATCTAAACCGGCCTTATACGCAGCCACGGTATTGCGAATGCTGGCCATCATTCTACGATCGATCACGGTACCGGCGCTCGGTTGAATCGTGACCAAGGCCGTCATTTCTTTTGTCGGATGCAATCCTCCGCTAATAGTCGCATCGTAATGAACGGCCGCATCATCGATCCCTTTGAATCCACGTAGGATCAGCGAAATCGCTTGTTCATTTGCCAGCCACGAGCGTCTTCGTCGCTGCTCCGATGACTCCAGAACGGTAGTTTTAGCGATAGCATCGCGCTCAAAATCACCGGGGTCTTTGGGGAACGCCTCTTGCTCCGCCAAAGCCGTGCAATAGTGGCTCCGCAGCCCAACCGGCACCAGGACTTGCCCATTTTCGAATTTGTAATCGGACAGCCCCGCCCGTAAAAACGCGTTCTGCACTTCGTTCATCTCGTGTCTATTGAGTACTTGGCCAACCAACAGCGGCTCCAGGCGCCGATTTGCCATGACACGAATACCCCAAAAGCACGCCAAAACCAAAAGCACCAAACAGGCGCACGCGACCAGATGTGAAAACCGTGGGTGCGAAAGAATTCGCCGAATATCCGCTGGAATCCAATCCTCGGATCGCATTACAAGTTTCCGGTCGTGATTTACGTGCGAATCGTCTCGACAGCTAGCGAAGGATAGCTATGCGACAAGCTCTAATGCTCATGCCAAATCGGTGAAGAGCACAAGACGACCCGCCCGATAGGAAGAGGGGAATGACGGACGGTTTGTAATCGAAAGTTCCAATCGAAGTCAACGCTCATTGCGCGTCACTTCGCGGCAAGGGTTGGTGTAGAGGCTAACAAGTGAACACTGTTGTCAGCACCAAATCGCTAATTCAGACTGTCCTGCACCGGAAACGCTGTCGCACCGGTCGAGCTGGCACCGGTCACAATGTCCATCAACCAAACATCAAGATCTCCGAGCATCTGCGTAGTCAATTCGTCGGAACAAGGATATTGCCGCAACGTCACGGACATCCCAGCCGCGTGCAACAAACGCAAGTCGTCACAGACTTGCTGCTCACCATACGAGATGCCTTGGCGGCCGTGGGCCAAGAAAACAGGCAATTCGCGCGCCGCATCAAAACGAAAAAGAGGCGTGTGTCCCTCTGGAAAGCCACCCGCTAGCGAAGCAACACCGGCAAACTTCTCAGGATTGGACATGG
>CBDUAB010000860.1:0-2844 GCA_965365045.1 uncultured Planctomycetales bacterium | reverse complement strand
CGCGCACCGTTCCCGAGTGAAACACCACGGTCTCGGGTGCGTTCGAAAGGCCGCTGATGAGTATTGTCGGAATCTGTCCATGAGATTCTTGGATGGTTGTTAAACAATCAATACCGCTTCGTTTGGGTAAATCCATGTCCAAAATCATGAGCTGAATCGCACTTTGATACTCTCTGGATAGTGCCAATACATCGTCACCGTCAGCTGCCGAATGGACGTGATACCCTTCGTTCTCAAAGTATCGACACATAAGCGTCCGGATTTCTGGGTGGTCCTCGGCGATCAAAATCGTCTCACTCATCCCTCTGACTGGTTCGTCATGCTGATGTTCTTCGTCTGCGAACGGGCGTTCATCACAAAGAGGAAGTTGGACGGTGATCCGTGTACCTTGGTTCTCGCCAAATGATTCTACCCGCACATGCCCCAAATGGTCTTTAACGAACCCGTGTACGATCGACAAGCCCAGCCCAGTGCCTCGACCGCGTGGCTTGGTTGTAAAGAAAGGGTCGAAAACACGTGCTAGGTCCTCTTTCGAAATACCTGTGCCCGTGTCCTGAACGGAGAAGGAAGCGAATTCATCGTCGCCGAATGTCGTCACGGTGAGAACGCCACCGCTCGGCATTGCGTCACGACCATTAACCGCCAAGTTTACAATGACTTGCTGAATCTGAGTCGCATTCACGCAAGCACAAAGTGTGTCCGCTGCGTATAGGTCTTGAACAATCTCGATCGAGGCGGGCAACATAGGTCGCAGCATGTGCAATGACTCTCGAACAATCTCGTTGAGATCGTGGGGGCGCTTTTCCGCGTTCTCACGGCGACTAAAAGTCTGCAGGGCACGCGTGACGTTTTTCGCCTGTTCGGTGGCCTTTGTGATTCCCTCCAGACATTGCTTGTTGAGCGATTCATTCTTGCCTATTCGAAGCACTTCGGTGAATCCTACGATTGCCATCAGATAATTGTTAAAGTCGTGAGAAATGCCGGATGCCAGTGTGCCGAGAGCTTCTAGTTTTTGAGACTGATGAAGTTGATCCCTGAGCCCTTCTCTTTCACATTCGGCCCTCATCCGTTCGTCGCTCTCGCATTTGAGTTTCGAATTGGACGCTCGCAGGGAGAGATGTTTTCGAAACAGGGCCCACAGCGACGCGAGCGCTAAAACGCAAAGCAAAAAGGCGGGTACAAGCGTGGACAATCGGCTCCAGAATGGTGGAGCCACGCTAACGGTAACCGATGCTGGCGTCGGATCGATGTTTCGTTTGACATCCGCGGCCCGCACCTCAAACCGATATCGGCCGGGAGCAAGTGGCGCCTGATTCGTTGCCACCGAAGTATCTGACTTAAAAATCGACCACGGGAGCGCCGGACGGTCGGAATCCAGTGGCACGAACCGCCAGGAATAGAAGAGAGACTCGCGCTGAGTGTCATTCCAAGCGTCCACGGCTGAGAAAGAAAAAACGCCGATGCCGTGCGCCGCGAGAGGCTTGGTCGGATAGGCATCAATATGGGTTTCCGGAGGATGCCGCTCCGGTTGGTAACGGAAAATCCCCCGTCGCTGTGATGAAAACGAGCGATTGCCAGGTTCCATGGATACCCACATGTTGCCGTGCTGGTCCTCACCGAAATGGCTAACTTCCCAATCGGGAAGACCGTGTGACTCGCCGTTGGTAAGGCACAAGCCGTCACGCAAGTTAGAAACACCCTTGCGTCGATGGCCTATCCACATCGAACCGTCTGAAGCTTCATGGATCGACGACACCAAGTTGCTCGCCAGGCCATCGCGCGTGGTGATTTGACGGAACGACGTGCCGTCAAAAACCAAGATGCCTTGGTTATGCGTTCCAAACCAGATGCTCCCATCTTGGCACGAGCAAACCGATTCAAATTGCAGGTGTCTCATTCGTGGAAATTCTTCATCCATGCGTATGACATCTTTGCCCTTCCACATCTCGACATAGCCAGTGCCGTTGTCGTCATTCCGATAGCAAATGTAAAACGACCCGTCTGGCGTTTCCACGGCGCTTGAGACGCCATTATCACCTGCTAACGGTGGCCCCAACCGTTGCCAGGTTGAGCCTTGTAACGCATAGACGCCCGACTCGACGACAAGACGCAATTCACTAGATGACGTCAGGAGAAGCTGCTTCCTGGGACGCCAATGAACAAAACTTGGTCTGGTCATCTCGTCAGGAATGGGGATTGAACGCTCCACCTGGCCATTCGGAAGACGGACGACGTAAAGTGCTGTGCTCGTCAGGATCCAGATCCGATTCGGCCCCTCCCTTAATAGGAATTGCGGCGGACTGTCGATCGCGATGGGCTCGCTCTGAACACTCCACCGCCCTTCCTGAAACAGATTGATGCGTCTCTCGGCGTCCACGCAAAGCGGTGGGGCGGAGCGCGAAACACTTAGCGAATTCGGAACGAGCGCATCGCCGTCAGTGTTCGTGACATGCCGTCGCCAGGAGGAGTGTGTACCACGAAGGACTCCGCTACGAGTACCAATCCACAGCGCGGAGCCGTCGCGTGTGAGGAGAACCTTGTTAACGGAATAGAGCCCTCCGATTTCAAGAGACTTCCATTCGTGTCGAGCTTTAAAAAACAATTTTCCGTGGGTGCCGACATACATGCACCCGGAGGGAGATTCGTCCGCACTATAAACTCGATACTCAAAATTCTGTTTCGGCAACGTCTCGTAGTCTTTCGTGATCTTCAAAAGGGCAGCGTTCGCTAAGGCGAAAACCGTGCCCTGACGGTCTTCAAGAATGTCTTGCACTGGCTGCGTCATTTCCCCCAGGTTGACATCCCGCCAACGATTCCCGTCATAAGTTCTAAGGCCACCCGTAT
>CBDUAB010000859.1:0-2851 GCA_965365045.1 uncultured Planctomycetales bacterium | reverse complement strand
TCGGCGCCAACGTTTTCAGCGTACCCAACCCAGTCAATTGCTTGATTAATGTTGAGCCGATCAGCTTGGTCTCGAAGTTGCCGTTCATAAACGGTTGTTTCGAATGTTCCGACAGCGCGTAACCGCACGTCGTGTCCGGCGGAACGCAGCTTTGCGAGCGCGTCCAAGAGCACTTCCATACCTTTGCCAGGTCGAAACGATGAGACGGTTCCAAGTGTCCACTTTCCGTGCGGCCGTTTTGCTGACCGGGGCTTCGTGGAAATGGGAACGCCCTTGGGCACAACCGTAATTCTCTCGTATTCGAATCCCAGATACTGCATGTGACGCCGCAGACTGTGTGACACGGTGATCAGCCGGGCGCAATTGCCCATACTGAACGTTTCCACGGCCGCGTTCACACATCCACGGATCCATCTTGTTGCATCACGGGATTGCGGACTATACACATGATAAACTAACGGTTTCCTTGCCCAACGCACCGCGGCACTGGACAACATCAACGTTCGTGGCGTGTGGGCGTGTACTACGTCGAAGTCACCTTCCTTGATGATTTTGCGGAGGTGCCGTATGGCGCTGAGGTCAAAACGCGACCTCATGGAGATCTGATAAAGTGGTGTTTTTGTCGCGCGGCGCATGTGTGGAAACGCATCCGCCTTGACACAAGCAAAGCCGACGTCGAATCCGAATCGAGGAAGGCTCAGGGCGAGCAGGTCTTGGATTCGTTCAACATCGGAATAGTGTTCACCGTTGATTACGTGCAGCACACGCCCTGTGACGTTGGTCGCTTTCGGTGGCACGTCGTAGTCCGACATCGGGAGTAGGACGGGCGCCGCTGTGTCAAGATGTCCGGTAACAACTTGATTGGAATCGACATTCATAGTTGCATTGGTACCGAAGTGTCGTGCTGAGTCAATTGGCGATCGTACACGATACGAGTTTTGGAATACGACTCGCCGGCAAAATGCGGCACCTCCCCAGATTGCTGAGGGCGGAGCCAGTCTCTGTCGTGCCGGAGCGTCTTACATAAAGTAGCTTACGCGGAGTTCAACAGCCGGTAGGAAGAGTCCATTCACTGGATCCTGTTGTCACGATCGTACTGATTGTGAATCAAGACCGACGCGCAACTGTCGAGTCGCAAGTGTTCTATTTCATTTTGTGTCGCGGACCACCAACTGTGAGACCCAATCACGAAACTGGCGGTCGATATCCTGCCACGATTGATCGGGAAAGAGCTCCTGCAGCGTGGCGGCTCCGCTCGTGTCCTGCTCGATGCGGCCACGCAGCGTTGCGTAGAGTTGGGTCAGTTTGCCTTGATACTGGAGAAACATGCAGAGGGACCGCGCGTAGGCATAGTTTAACGATTCATCCGTGCCGCGGAATCTGCCGGATTGCACAAGTTCATGAATCGATTCAAGCTGACCCTCGTCGATGGCGGTTAACAGTATCGGCAACCGCCAGTTGACGAGTCCTTCGATGCGAAGCGATTCATCGTCGTTATTCGTAACGAATCGTGACTGCTCGTGTAGTGAGCCGAGCCCTTCATTAAGCCACAAAGGGATTCGCGGAAAGTCAAAATCAACCAGCGCATGTGTCAACTCGTGAACCAGCGTTCCCGCGCCCGTTGCCAGATTGATGGTCAGTGTGCGCGTCGACGGTTTGTAGTAGCCGTAGATCGAAACTTGCTTTTGCGCGAACAAACGCTCTGAGTGACGGCGATAAGAGACCTCATTTTCAAACAGTAACACGACAATCGGTGCGTCAGGTTTGCTCTTGCAGTACGTTGCCTGTATGGCTTGCGCTGCAGGATGGATCGTTTCGTGGTATTGATGCCTCAACTCTTGCGCTGGCAGATCGCCGGCAATCACGAATGGCGCGTAAGCAACAACGTTGCAATCAATTCCAAGTCGCAATGCCCAATGTTCGGCAAGTTCAGCGCAAGCCGGCGCGAGTACGTCGTCGTTCGCTTCGTCGGATATCGTGACCAATTCGCCTTCGCGAAAACTGATCTGTACTTCGTTACGACACGACGCAACGTCCATGTCGGAACGAGCCCAGTCGGCAACCGCCATGGACGCCGCCACCACGGCTACACCCACGCTGATCATATATTTTGCCTGCATATTAGCAATCCGGAAACGCCATGCACGTCGCGCTTCAGTACACGATGGTACTAGCAACGACGTTAGGCTGGTGCTTCCAACTTAACCGGATCATGCCGACGTTGTCGACACGGCAGTCCAATGATGAGAATTAGTGAAACGGTATCAAATAGTCGGGCTCAGACCCGATCTTGAAAAGTCAGGAAAAGCGAGCAGTGCACCTCAAACAGCACGTCCACGGCTCGGGCAAGTATAGGCTACACCTAGCCACGGAAAGGATGGACCATCGAACCATCGGATAAGCACTTCGACGTGCGATGAGGTTTTGCACCATGATGATTCTTGGCGACATTCGACAGTCGGTCAATATCCCACCTTGTCGTCTCACACCCGGTCACTAAGTTGAAAGGATGGATGAGCGCATTTTCATCAAAATGAAATTGGCAGGGATCTGGCCGAACAACGATTATTCTGAGGTGTTTGATTCTCCTTCGGTGGTTGATTTCTCCGATTCGAACCCTTTTGGTTGCGATATCCTCCCGCTGCTGCACGCCGCATGGGATACCCAAACTGGCCGCGCCAACCGATTCGCGCCGGCCTCGCGACCTTCGTATGAGTGGTGTAACAGGTCGCTGGCGGACGGCTGTTCTTTGCGGTTTATCGGTGAAAGCTGCGGACCCCCCGCGGTTCTAGAATTGCTGGGGTCGCGGCTGTTTTGGTTTCCTACAGGTGTGCCGTCGCGACTGTTGCTG
>CBDUAB010000858.1:0-2851 GCA_965365045.1 uncultured Planctomycetales bacterium | reverse complement strand
ATCAGCGCCGCGGCTGCCGTGAGGAACAAGAGGACTCTACCTATCGATGTAGGCTTTCAAGTTTATGAATGGTTCCGGACAAGCTCAGCTCAGTGATCGCGTCAGTAAGGCTCGCGAAGTTTCCGTCTAAGCACTTTGCCGGCCGAGTTCCGCGGAAGACGAGCGACAAACTCGATAGATCTAGGTACCTTGAAGCCAGCCAGGTGCTGACGGCAATGTTCGATTAGCTCATTAGCTGAACTGCCATTTACATCGCACATGACGACGACCGCCTTAATCGCTTCTCCCCATTTCTTGTCGGGTACGCCAATGACTGCCGCCTCCACGACGTCGCAATGTTTCATCAATGCTGCTTCGATCTCGTGCGGATAAATGTTTTCTCCGCCCGAGACGATCACATCCTGCACACGGTCACATAGGTATACGTATCCATCGTTATCCATCAGACCAACGTCACCCGTTCGTATCCAGGCATCTTGTGAATCCACATCAATGGGCAGACCGGATTTGCTGGATTTCCGCGTGAGCTGGGGACCACGTACGACAAGTTCGCCTTTCTCGGAGAAGGAAGACACAGGATTTCCGTGTTCATCTATGACGCGGATCTCGGTATCTGGCAATGGCCGTCCTGCCGACCGAAGAAGCTCAGGTCTACATTTAAGTGCGTGGCGATGGTCCGCTGGACTGAGCCATGTTAGTGAAAGTGTTTCAGTGGTTCCGTAACGCTGTGCAAAGTCACAGCCAAAAACCCTCATCGCCTGTCGAAGTGTTTCCTTGTCGATTGCCGAAGCCCCATAGATGACCAGCCGCAGATTCTCGAATTTGCGATGAGTTATGGACGGATCCTCCTCTAAACAGGCCCGGATCATCGTGGGCACCATCATTGTGATCGTCACACTTGCATCATCGAGCGCCTTCACGACTTTCATGGGGCTGAAATTGCGATGGAGGACCAGGGAGGCTCCCCAAGAAACAGCGTGAAGAATCGCGATAACGCCCGCCGCGTGAAAGAGAGGAAGGACCAATAAGAATCGATCATTCACTTCGAACGGGGCGACCATCCCTAACTGCGCTAGGTTTGCCGTGACCCCACCGTGGGTCAACAGAGCTCCGTGGGGCCGTCCAGTTGTGCCGCTCGTGTACATCTGAAATGCGGCTTGATCCGTGGTTTCTTCTTCATCGCTGTTGACGCTGTCAGCCTCGGAGGCAACGTGGCCACCGAACCAATGGTCCATGGTTTCCCATCCAGAAGGTGGGCGCCCTGAAGTCACGATAAATGCGGGTAAGGAGTCAAATTGATCTCTGATCGTCTCAACCCGATCGGTGAATTGAGCATCG
This sequence comes from uncultured Planctomycetales bacterium, assembly GCA_965365045.1. Lineage (GTDB taxonomy): Bacteria > Planctomycetota > Planctomycetia > Pirellulales > Pirellulaceae > CBDUAB01. The sequence continues at coordinate 1,513 of CBDUAB010000858.1, read as the reverse complement.
CAGAAAAACAACTTCGCTCCCGCGTCGCCGGAGATATGCAACCAATCTGAAGGCATGAGACGATGATTGATCGGCGTTGGTACAACTCCGGCTTTGAGTGCCCCAAAGTAGAGCAACAGTAACTCAATACTGTTCCGCGCGAGGATCGCAATTCGATCACCTCGCTGTAGGCCGTATGCGACAAACGCACGCGCCATGCGATTAGATTCATTCCTCGCTTCACCATAGGTGATCTGTTTTTCGTCGCAGCTGGCCAGTGGAGCTTCAGGCCGGTGCCGCGCGTGGAAGTCCAAATAGTCATGCACCTTCATTGGACCATTACTTGCGAGCGTGCAAAATTCCAGTGAAACGGCAATTACAATTTCTAAAGTTGGTGACGTGCCAGCTTGGCGATGAAGAAGTCGGCACTTGATTCAAATCTGGGCTTTGCACCGGGGTACTTCAGTTCAGCCTCGATTCCAAGCGACTCCATTTTCTTCTTCAGCTCGATGCCGAACACAACGTGATGAACCTTCCAGTTTTGCGCCCGTCTGGAATCTGAGGGCACCGGGTCATCGGGCCCCATGTTGTAGCTCATAAAAATCGGTGGATCATCCATCGAGATCAGCGACAACGCTGACACTTCGGCAAACTTCTTCTCGTATTCTTCCTGCGTCGTGGCTCCGAAGGTCTCCATGAAATCGCGATGTGCCGTCGTGTAACCGGGCACATGGCTCTTCCACCACTCCACGTCCATCGTCGTTTGACCGCCACTGGTAGCAACACAGGCAAGTCGAGTCGACTCACGCTCGACTGGATTGTCACTGTTGGGTTTGGCCATCTCGTCGTGGAAAGCGAGATACATACACAGTTGCGCGCCAGCAGACCCACCAAACGCTCCGAAAAGATTTTCGTCGACATTCCACGCATCCGCTTTGGATCGCAGGAACTGCAGAGCTTGTCGGCAGTCGTCATGAGCCGCCGGCAATGGCGCGTTGCCAACCAGCCGATAGTTCAACGCGGCAACGGATATTCCGGCCTCGAGCAGTGACTTGAGCGTGCGGGCGTTGAGACTTTTCTTGCTACCGTTTCGGAATCCACCGCCATGAATGTAGATCACCAAGGGTGTTGGCGCGCCAGACTCGGCTTGCCAGAAGTCCAACACGTTTCGCTCATGCGGCCCATAGGAGACATTCTCGTACCTAGGCGTTGGTTTGACGTTTTCTTGCGAGAAACCGATCGCGTTGTTAACGCTGATTAATCCGAAGCAAAACATAGCTGGCAAACAAAATCGGCATGAATACTTTAGTCTCGACATCGACTTACTCCTCATGGTTTTGGGTGCCCGCCCCTCACGGTATTGTGGTCGGGACGACCGATCGTATTCCGTGGCGAGGTCTTATCCGGCAATTCTACCACGCCGCTGGCACGGTACGAGACTGGGGTGGTCAAGATCCGTGAAGATGTGCATGACTTAGCAAGATGTGCAAATTCGCTTTGTTGCGCGTATCCATCCGCCCAACGGGTTAGATTA
>CBDUAB010000857.1:0-2853 GCA_965365045.1 uncultured Planctomycetales bacterium | reverse complement strand
TGATCCCAAGCCGTGGGTAGGGAAGCGATGATTTCAACCGGCTCATGCCTAACTGGATGTTCGAACCTTAGTTGACGGGCGTGCAGCGCAATTCCACTCGGAAAACCTTGTTGACTGCCGTATTTTCGGTCTCCTAGAATTGGATAATCCCGATGCGCAAGCTGGACTCGGATTTGATGCTTGCGACCGGTAAGAAGCTGAATCTCGAGAATACTTAGCCTGCCGAGATGCTCCAGCGTTTGATAATCGAGCAGCGCTTCCTTACCCTCAGGATTACCCGGGCGACATACACGAACGTGTCGATGACGTTCATCTTTGCGCAGCCAATCGACGCAACGGTCATTCGGTGGATCGACGCGACCTTCAACCACGGCCCAATATCTCTTTTCGACGGTCCGCTCGCGAAACTGCCGCGTCAAGCGCGCTGCCGCTTTGGAAGTGCGCGCCATCAGCACGATTCCCGTCACTGGCGCATCCAAACGACTAACGATGCCTAAATAGACATTGCCTGGCTTTTCAAACTTCTTCTTAATATATGCTTTCGACTCGCGCAATAAGCTCGGTCGGTCCGCCGCCACACCCATCGTCGGCAGCGGCGCTGGTTTATTAACTACCAGCAAATGATTGTCTTCGAACAAAACCTCGAGCATTGGACGCCGTTAGATAGAATCAGGTTGGATCAACTTGCCTGATGGCACTGTCAATTGTAGCTGGGATACTCGCCCGCGGTCGAAAACGGCGAACGCGGGCCGTTCTTCCCGCGATTGGTCTACACTTCGGGGCAATCAGCCGCAATAATAGAGCGCCCGCAAACTTTAGCTATCTTACCAGATTTCGAGCGGGCCCCAGCCCTCGCGACCTTTTGACCTCAACTGCCATCTCGCGCGCACCAAGAGTCGCGTGTTAGTTTCGTTGCCAGCGATTTACTGGATTAAGGGCGGCATAACCGTACATGATACGTCTCGCATTAAAGAACCCGTATGTCGTTCTGGTCCTTGTCTTAATGACCGCTGTCATCGGTGGGATGAGTTTGATGCGCATCCCTGCCGACATGCTGCCAACGTATGAATTGGCGGCCGCACAGATTGTCTGCTTCTATCCCGGGATGCCCCCCGAAGTGATGGAACAAGACATCATGAGTCGGCTGCAACGCTGGACCGGCCAATCGTCGGGAATCGAGCACCAGGAAGCCAAGGCAATGCAGGGTGTCTGCGTGGTCAAGGACTTCTTTCACGAAGGCGTGACGCAGGCCGAGGCGATCAGCCAAGTAAGCATGTATGCGATGAGCGACATGTTTTATCTACCTCCCGGCACGATTCCACCGATGGTGATGCCGTTCGATCCTACGGCCAGTGTTCCGCTCTGCCTGGTCACTGTCTCCAATCCCGATATGAATGATTCGGAGTTGTACGACATCGCCTACAAAAACCTGCGCAACAATCTCCAATCGATCAACGGCGTGATTGCTCCGGCCGTGAATGGAGGAAAGCTCCGGAGGATTTTGGCATATGTCGACCCAGAAAAACTACGTGCCTATGACCTATCGATCATGGAGGTGCATCAAGCACTTCGCCAGCAGAACGTTTTGATTCCAGCCGGTAGCGCGAAAATCAAGGACAAAGAATTCTACATCTACACAAATGCCATACCGGACGAAATCGCGCTGCTCAACAACGCACCCGTCAAAATGGGGCCGGGCGGCGCGCCGATCCTGTTTAGCGACATCGGCGAAGTGCAGGACAGCCACCAGATCCAGACCAACAGTGTGCGTGTTAACGGCCGTAATCTCGTGTATGTACCCGTCTATCGGCAACCAGGTTCCAACACCATCGAAATCGTCGACCGTATCCACGGTGAGTTGGACCGGATTCTGAACCGGTTAAAGGACGAACGAAAAATTCGCGATGCAAATGGGAATCTTGTCGACGATCCCAAGATGGTAAACCTCAAACTAAGCGTCGCGATGGACCAATCTGTTAAGGTGCGTGAAAGTGTCAACGCACTGTGGATCGCCGGCATATTGGGCGCCGTTTTTGCCGGTGTCGTTGTTTTCGTCTTTCTGCGCAACGTGCGTTCGACCGTCGTCATCGTAATGGCGATTCCCATCGCCATCTTGGCGTCAATGATCGGCCTTTACTTTACCGGTAATTCGATTAATGCCATGACATTGGGAGGACTGGCACTGGCCGTGGGAATCCTCATCGATCAGGCGATTGTGGTCATCGACAACATCGAACGGCACATGCGGATGGACAAAGGACCGTTGCAAGCGTCGTTGGACGGCACGCGTGAGGTCGTCGTACCGCTGTTCGTTTCGACTGTCACTTTCATCGTCGTGTTCTTCCCCGTGATCTTCCTTTCCGGTTTGGCCAAGTACTTGTTCACGCCGCTGTCGTTGGCCGTCATCTTTTCGGTCGTGGCATCGTTCTTGATTGCGATCTTTTTTGTGCCCGTCGCGGCGTCCAAGATTATGGGCCGTAAGAGTGATGCAATCGGAAAAAGGGGAAATGGGGATGATTCGCTGGGCTGGCTTGTCCGTGGCTACCGCGCCCTGTTACTCCGCTCGCTGGAAATGCGCGGGATCGTAGTGACCGTCGCGGTCGTGCTGTTCTTTGCCTCACTGTGGCTCATATCGCGCTCGGGTACCGAGCTGTTTCCGCCGGTCGATTCGGGCCAGTTCACAATCTACGTGCGTGCCCCTTCCGGAACCAGGTTAGAAGAATCCGAAAAAATAGTCGCGCGTGTCGAGAACGTGTTGGTCGACGAGTTGGGCGACCCCGCTCCCGACAATCCAATACCGTATGAGATTACCGTAACGAAGTATGCGGGCGACGACGGCAAGCTCGACGAAGC
>CBDUAB010000856.1:0-2858 GCA_965365045.1 uncultured Planctomycetales bacterium | reverse complement strand
GTAAGTATTCGCCGAAGGCGTGGAGTGGAAGTGAGCGGAACGGCGCTAGCCGCCGGTTTCCCACCAAATACCGGTGGCTAGCGCCATGCCGCTCACTCCTTCGGCGAATGTGTACAAGCGATATCCATAACTCGTTACTGATAAACAACTTGCGTAAAACGGGTTAAGAAAACTACGAGACTCAACAGCAATGGCGGGAATAATTCGAAATCCCTGTGGCTCTCACTAAAGGAAACCAATGGCTACCCAGCCCCCGGACGCAAACGATGCGGACGCAAACGACCCAGACGCAAACGACCCGGAAACGAACCATCCAACGATGTCGGAGTGCCCGCCAATCGACGCGACGTGCCTGTTGACCGATTTGGTCAATGAGCATCATGCGACGTTGTTTCGGTATGCCTATTGGCTGACGGGGTCCCAACAGGACGCCGAGGATGTTTTGCAGCAGACGTTTCTGATCGCACACCAAAAGCTCGACCAAGTGCGCGATCCGTTGGCGACACGCAGTTGGTTGTTTACCGTTCTGCGGAGCTGCTTTTTAAAGTCCAAGCGGCGTCGGCAACCTGTTTCGTTTGCCGACTTTGACGTCAACGTGGAAGGCGTCATCGACCCATTGCCAATTGACAATGACATAGACGAAGAAAAATTGTTCGCGGCCATTCATGCTTTGCCGGATGCGTACAAGGTGGTCACGTTGATGTTTTACTTCGAAGACCTTAGCTACAAGCAAATCGCCGAGCAGTTGGACGTTCCGTCGGGTACCGTAATGAGTCGGTTGTCACGTGCCAAGGCGCATTTGCGACGCGAATTGAAGACTGGTCACGAGATCACTCAGGCAGAACGAGCGACACCAAACGAAAGTCTCCACACAGCGACCGGGAACCCAAACTGATGGACGAAAAAACAATTCACAGATTAATTGATGCTTGCCGTCCCGGTAGCGAAGATCTTGCCGATGACGCAATGGAAGAACTGAACAACGAACTCAACACGGATGCGGGAATACGTGAAATATATCAAAAAACGCAAGCAAATGACGACGCGATACGCACTGCACTGCACCACATCGATGTACCAGACGATCTCGCAAGCCGTTTGATGGAACGGCTCGCCCCAGATTTAGACCGGGTACGATACGACGCGCCCCCAAATCTCGATGACGACACCGAGGCCCAGGTAATGAGCCAGTCGAAAGCGGACGGAGTCAACTCGCATCGTGGTTGGAGTCGTCGGCGTTGGTTGGTGACGGCAGCGTTTGTCAGTGCCGCGGTGATCGGAGGCCTCCTGCTGGTGCCTGGCTTTGTGAAACCACGCATGAATGCCGAGGAGCTTAGTAATACGGCACTGAATTGGATTGATTTGTTAGACGATAAGACATGGAACGCTGATTTGTCTGCCGCACCGAAACACTTGCGGATCAGCACGCGTCTGTCAGCCCGTCCGAACCGTTGGCAAATTTGGCAAACTCCTCCTCCGCTCAATGAAAAAAGCATCGCGTATCAATTGATTTCACCGATTGCCCGTGAAAAAGCCGTCCTGTTTGTGACCGAGCGTCCGAACCGCATACAGAATTTGACGACGACACCGCCCGCGGAGCCGCTCGCCGATACGGCCGGGAAAGCGTCGGGCGTTTGGCGGGAAAACGATCGTCTGTACGGGCTCGTGGTACCGGGTGGCAAGCTTCAATATAAGCGCTGCCTGAGGCGTCAGCATTTCGCCGCGCTGCGTTATTGATTGGTTGCAGGATGACGCCAAGTGGCCTTCGTCTTTGCATGGCGCTGCTGAGCCGCAGATGTCGTGCCGCGAAGTTCGTTGCGTTGCAAAACCGCATCGACAATCCGTAAAAACCGCTTCGCCGTCGGATCCTTGGGCTGTTGGTCAAGTAACGTGACATATTCCGCTCGCAGGTCTCGCAGCGTCGGATCCGTGAGCTGGACAAAATGTCGGATGCTGCGTTCACGGATTTCTTTACTGACAAGTTGTAGGATCTTGGCGTTTTCAGAATCAAAACCGATCTGAAAGTCACGCACCAACGCTTGCCCGTCTCCCAATATAGGCCGCATCGCGGATTGTGGATGGCTAGAGTGGGCCGCGCCCAGAAAATGCCCTAGTTCGTGTACGAGGACTTCCAGACGTTCCGGTTCGTGAATATGAGTGGCGCTCTCGCGAATTAGAATATGGCCACGCATTGGACCTCGCGTGCCGCCGAGGCTGTTGCGGCCGGGTGAAAACTTGTATTGATTGCTAAATCCAATCGCTAAGTGCCCTGGCTCCGGACTGACCTCTTGCTCGAACTCACGTAACGATCGTGGTAGTTCTCGCATGCGGTCGTCCGACTCCCAGCGTTCAAAGGCGATCGGAGCAAAACGGACATCGCAGTAGTGCGAAAGGATTTCATTGGCCGCGAGCAACCGGTTCGACACACGCTCTTGCCAGATTCGCTCCAAAGTCGTTTCTTCTTCGTCAACGAGCAACTTCACGTAAATCGTGCGCGTAGTGATAGCGGTGGAGATGGACGGAAATATGAAAAGAGTCGATAGAAAAACCGTGCCCGCGAGCGAACAACGCCAAATTATGTTCATCGTTTCTACTCCGGTGCGTTCGGTCATACCAATCCCTTGCGGACAGCCCAAACGGCCGCTTGGGTTCGGTCGGAAACGCCAACCTTGCGGAGGATGTGCTGAACGTGTTCTTTGACCGTTTCGTAGCTAATGCCGAGAGCCTGAGCAATCTCTTTGTTTGTCAATCCCAATGCAAGTTGCCGCAAGACCTCACTCTCTCGCTGCGTCAAGGGAACCTCGACATCCGCCGTTAATCGCGGTGTCGACAAGGCGCCGGTAACGCGGCGAAGCTCG
>CBDUAB010000855.1:0-2860 GCA_965365045.1 uncultured Planctomycetales bacterium | reverse complement strand
GTATATCCGGCAGTCGCTGGCGTTCGAAGCCCACGACGTGGCCGGTGCTCCTGGCTCTGAGTCGTTTCCCATGCATGTGCAACGCAATGGCGAGTTCTACGGTGTCTTTGCCTTCATCGAAGAACCCGATGCCGCTATGCTCGAGCGCGAAGGGCTCGATCCCAATGGAGCGCTTTACAAACATTACAACGAATTCACGAGTGCCGGCGGTACGCGGAAAAAGACGCGTGAATTCGAGGACAACTCGGATCTGGCGGACTTCATTAGCGACGTCAATTCCCTCAACGGCGAAGCGCTATCGAATTACTTGTTCGACAATGTCAACGTCCCGCTGATGATGAATTACCTCGTTTCGACAATCATCACGCATCAGGGCGACAATCCTCACAAGAATCATTTTCTTTATCGCGATTCCGACGGCACGGGCGAATGGACGTTTATCCCCTGGGATCATGATCTGACGTGGGGATCCAACTGGGTCGGCACATCCTATTCGGATGTGATCTACGCCGATGTCGACCGCATCACGTTTGGGCCAGTGCCAGGACACGATCCGAATTTCATCGCGCCGTCGCATCCATTCGTGAATTCCGAGCCATATCGAGAATGGAACAATCATTGGAATCGTTTGATGGATGCGGTCCTGACCGAACCACGCATGCGTGAAATGTACCTGCGACGCTTGCGGACCGTTATGGACGATTTCCTTGGCAGTCCCGATGAGAATGCGGACGACACGTACTTCAATCAGCGTTTGGATGATTACTTAGCCTCGATGTCAACTGACGCTGCCGTGGATAAGCAATTATGGCCGTTCAACTACGGCGATACGAGCCAGACATTTGAACAGGCCGTACAGATCATCAAGGACGAATACCTGGCGGTGCGGCGCGTGCATTTATACGAAACGCACAATATCGACAATACGAGTATGGAAGAAGAGCCGACGGAAATCATACCGGAATTCGTCGATGGCGTGCGGTACTTTGTACCCAGCGATAACAGCCTTGGTACCACATGGACGGGACTGGCGGACCCGGCCAACATCGCGGATTGGGGAATCGGCCAAGCTGGCCTTGGCTATGAGGACGCGCCCAGCGATTATCAGGATCTGATACGCACCAGTGTGCGGCCGGGGGACACCTGCGCGACATGTACATCGGTCTATCTCCGCATTCCATTCGAAATAGAGGACTTAGGCGCGATCGAAGATCTCATGTTGCAATTGAAGTACGATGACGGATTCGTCGCATACATTAACGGCACCGAGGTAGCGAAAAGTGTCCTTTTCGAGACGCCCGGTTTTGACACCGTTCCTTTTTTGAACCTCGAGCACTCCGGCGTCGAGTTTCGAGACATTCTCGTTTCGCAGCACATCGGGCTGTTGAACGAAGGCGCGAATATGTTGGCGATACATAGCTTTAATGTTAGTTCGACCGACTCCGATCAACTGGTTTCGCCAGCGCTGCTGACTGGGGTCTCCACCTCAGCGGTTGATGTTGCGGGAATTCCCCACGAGCAACCAGCCGACGCAGTACTTACGTTTGGTGAATTCGACGCCAATCCCGTCAGCGGGAATCAGGACGAAGAGTACATCCGGATCGACAACCCGAACGATACCGCGATTGATCTGACGGGTTGGCGCCTGGTCGGTGGCGTAGATCACGAGTTTCTGCCGGGTACCGTGATCGAGGCTGGAGGCTCCTTATACGTTTCGCCGCACGTGCCTACGTTCCGATCGCGCGCAACGGGTCCATCCGGCGGCCAAGGCCTCTTCGTACAGGGTGAATACGGAGGACACCTCTCTAGCTTTGGTGACGTCGTTCACCTGCTGAATCGTGATCAAAGTGTCGTCAGTACGCTGAATGTAGCCCCTTCCACATCGGACACCCAGCAATTCCTGCGGATCACTGAGCTCAACTACAACCCTGGAATTAACGGCGCGGAATTCTTGGAAGTAACGAATTTCCTTGACGCGGCCGTCTCTTTGGATCTGAGTGGTGTCACCATCTCCCAAGGATTTGCACAACCGTTCGTATTCGCTGCCGGAACGACACTCCAAAGCGGCCAGTCGCTAGTGATCGTGGGCGACCAAGCCGCATTTACGGCAGCTTATCCGGAGGTTGACAGTTCAATCATCGCCGGCCAATACGTTGGCAGTCTCGATAACGGTGGCGAACGCATCAAAATGGATGACGCCAGCGGCAGCACCATCATGGACTTCAACTATGGCGACAATGATCCCTGGCCGGCGCGCGCCGATGGCGCCGGCGCGACCTTGGTGCTCATGGATCCGGTTGACGCCGTGCCGGATGCCGAGGGCAAGTACTACAGTTGGCGGGCAAGCACCGAGCCTGGCGGAACGCCGGGATCCGCCGATAACGCGGTGCCCGTCGGCGTTGTCATCAGCGAAGTGCTGAGCAACACGGACGAAGTGGAACTAGATGCGATCGAGCTGCACAACCCGACCAATGCGACGATTTCCATCGGCGGCTGGTATCTGAGCGATGCGACATTGAATCTTCTCAAGTATCAAATCCCCGCTGGTACGGAATTGGCTGCGGGCGAGTACATTGTGTTCGACGAGAGCCACTTCAATCCGAATCCAGAAAACCCCGGACCAAACGACTTCGCCCTCAACGGCGCGCACGGTGACGACGTATGGTTGGTCACGTCTGATGGCAACGGCGATGTGGCATCGTTTGTGGACGACGTCCATTTCCGGGCGGCACCGATCGGAGAGAGTTTCGGACTAGATGGCAATGGCCGTCTGGTGCCGATGAGCGAAACGACGCTCGGAGCTGAAAACTCGGCACCGCGTGTGGGACCGCTGGTCATCAGCGAAGTGAACTACAACCCC
>CBDUAB010000854.1:0-2861 GCA_965365045.1 uncultured Planctomycetales bacterium | reverse complement strand
GGGTTCCAGCGTAGAAGCTTTGACCTGCCGTATTTCACCTTCACTCAACAACCCCTAGGTATCTTGTTGGCGGATCAAACTCGGTCTAACAGGGGTCAAAGCTTTACGCGTGAACAGATCTCCTCACGATTTCCAACCGAATAGTCTGCCATGACGAAAGACCGTTGGGAACGCCGCACAAACGCACGAAATCGGCGTCGCGAAACCTGCGGTTCGCGCAAGAGGTGGCATCGGCCTCCGCGCGAAAATTATCAGTCGCGAATCTTTTTCGGAATTTATTCTTGCATACGTCAGCATGTCGGACCTGAGCAGGACAACTGCGCGTAAGATTGCCTCTGATACTGTTAAGTTATGACCACGAAGCGTGTTGCGGCCTGTCCCAAGAACCGTCTGGTGCGATGACTCCGCATCGGCCTTCAACGACGCCCGCATGTCTGAAATCGTATCGTGCAGAATTTCTTGGACCAGCTCAGTGGATAGCCCTTAATTCTGTTTATGACGAATGTCGGTGGGCCAATTTACCCGTGCCGCATCCCAAAGCCGCGTCGCGTCGTCTATTTCAGCCGAGAATCGCTTGCCAAGTCGAGTTTAAGACTAGGTTAGCGCAGGATTAGGTCCAACGAGTGCACATCGATGACGCGTTTGCCTTTAATTCCCAAGGCATCCAGCTTGAGCGTTCCGCGCCTTTTTTTCAGTCGAAACGTGCCCAGGCTGAGTGGTTTGAAATCTTTGACAAAGTAATGCGAGTTGGCGACCCGCTCCTTGGATTTTTCGTAGAGCGGCGGATCGAAGATCTCAGCGATCTTTGCCTGGGCCGAACTGCCGCCTTCCATGGTGAGCCGAATCGTGGCGCCTTCGTCTCCGGCGGCGCAGGTGTAATGTACGATGGCTTCGTAGTCGCCGCTTTTGCCAACGTCGATATCCCACGTGATGAAATCGTCGGCGCGGGTCCAGTGCGTGAAGAAGGAGTTGTTAGGTGCTTTGGCACTTCGTTGAATCGATCCATGTTCTACGCCGTCGCGGGCGGTCAACGTGGTGGACGATCCATAGCCGACGGTAAACGGGCGGTCTGCATTGGCCTGGAAACGCGCCAGCATTTCTTTTGCGTGTTGCTTCGCCTGCCGCCGGAGCCGTGCCGCCAATTCGGGATGGCGATCGGAGACGTCGTTGTATTGGCCGCGGTCAGCCGCAATATCGAAAAGTCGACCGCCGGCATCGAGCCTGAATCGTTGAGTGCGGACGCTGACTTGGTTGCTTTTGACCGCGAATAGCAACCGAGGCTCCCACTCCGGCGACTTCTCGAGCAACAAAGGGCCAAGACTGCGCCCATCGAGAGGTTTGTCGGTTTTCACGTCAATACCGGCCAGTTCGGTCAGCGTTGGCAACAGATCGACGGCCCCCGCGATTTGTGGAACCGAAGCTCCGGCGCGAATCCGGCCCGGCCAGCGAATGAAAAACGGCGAGCGCAACCCACCTTCGTCGATGGATCCCTTGCGCCCTTTCATCCCGCCGTTCCAGCGATATGAATTCGGCCCGTTGTCCGAGAAGTAAATCACAATGGTGTTTTCGCGAAGTTTCAGGTCATCGAGCTTCGTCAGAATCCGCCCCACGTTCCAGTCGATGTTCTCGCACATCGCAAGCGCCGCGCGCGTCATCATCACGTCTTCCTTGTCCGCATCGCGGTGACGCATGGCCGGATCTTTCCCATCGAATTTGGCGTAAAAGCGATCGGGAACCATCATCGGCGAATGAGGCGTGTTGTAAGGCACGTAGCAAAAGAAAGGACGCTGGTGATTGGTTTCGATGAAAGCCATCGCGTGATCGGTGAAGTCGTCGACAACAAACCCGTTGCCGCGCACCCGCTTGCCATTGTGATCCAGCGGCGGGCTGAAGTAATGGCCCCAGTGTCCGGACGTGAATCCGTAGAATTCGTCAAACCCGCGATTGTTCGGGTGATAAGGCGGTTGCGTACCGTTGTGCCATTTTCCAAAGCAGCCGGTCGCGTAGCCGTTGGACTGGAACAGATCCGCGATCGTGGTTTCGTCATAGTTCAGCCGGCCCTGCCCACGGCTCACTCCGCTGACTCCCGTACGCGGATAATAACGGCCGGTCAGAAACTCAGCACGGGTCGGGGCACAAACCTGGCACACATAAAAATGTTTCAGCGTTGCCCCGTCGCGTGCCAACGAATCGATATTCGGCGTCGCGATGTTCGTATTGCCCTGAACGCTCAGGTCGCCCCAACCCTGGTCATCCGTCAGGATCACGACAACGTTTGGTTGGCGAGTTGTCTCAGCGATGGCCGATATTGTGCTGAACGGCGATGCGAATGCTGCGGTAGCAACTATTGCGAACACAGGTGTTTTGCGTATCAAACGGCGTGGGGATAACATCTGACAAGCGGCAAACGACAGAGCAACGGCATGAAACATGATGAATTCGATCCGTAGGTGTGGGCTTGGGAGAACAACTTTTCGCCCGCCAAAGTATAACCACACATGGCAATAGTAGCCCAGCGACTTTCGGTGGCTCTCCAGCGTGGGCGCATCGTCGTTTGTAGCGACGCTAAGAGACTCATTTTTCCGTTAGGTCATTCTTGTTTTGCTTGGTCACGTCGAGACAATGGCTGGCGCGGCCTGCCCTGGCGCGGCCAGATTCAGGCCGAATCTATCACTCCGATCCAACGATTTTTCGGAGCGAGCGACCGGCCAAGTAAGTCGCTTCGGTGGCATCGACCGACGCATCGAAATTGTCATCCAGGCGTCTTTTTCTGGTTTTTTCTTTTGCATGCGTCGGTCTGGCCGGACCGAACGCAGATAACGCGCGCGAGCGCGAGTAGATGAATCTGATAACTGCGATGC
>CBDUAB010000853.1:0-2862 GCA_965365045.1 uncultured Planctomycetales bacterium | reverse complement strand
TTTTCTGGAGCGAATTCTCTTGACGCATTTCGACGCAGTTCGGAGCCGTTTCTAGAAGCTTGTGGCTACTGGCCGGCGAAAGCCGCAGTTGCACAGTGCGAGCCAAAGTAGCAGAAAGTGAATGCCAACAGCGGGCTCTGGCACTGGTGCTGCACGGACTCGTTGCCAATGCGCGCCAATTATGTTTAGGTCCGCCGAATCGGTCACACCATCGTGGTCAAAATCGCCGCCACTTAGCAACATGCGGTTCGAGCGGTCGGGCAACTACACCGACAACAGTTAACGTCAAAGCTCACGGAACCCCAACTGGCGGCGCGCATCGATGAAAGGATCGTGTATCGGATCACGGAAATCCATCGAAAAGCAAATCGGGTCGGGGTTTCGCGTGCAGCGTCTTGTTAGCCTCTTTGTCCCCACCTGCTACAGTTCCGGCTTAAGGTCGGTTCCATACTTCTCGTTAACCTCATCCCAGAGGGGCAAAAGGACATCTGGGTATTGGAGGTAGCCTGACTTCGTGAAATCAGACATCGGAACCATCTTTGAAGTGTCCGGAGGCAGTTTCTCTATCAACGCAGGCGACGGCCAGACCTCCTCATCCTTAGCCGCCATCCGAACTTTGATATCGTCCTTTGTTACATTCCAGACCATGTAGTCAATGGCCAGCGAGACCGGCCCGTCGTACGTCTTTCGAATCCTCTCGAAGACTTCGGGTTGCGTGTCGAAATCGTTGTAGAAGTGATAGCCCACGGCCAAACGTGGCTTCACTTCAGACATGACTTTTCCGAATTGCTCCGGTGAAGTGTGGGCGATTGTCGAGACGATGAGTGCCTCCGAGGGAGTGAAGCCCTGCTTTGTGATCATAAGTGTTGGCGGAAGGAAGCACTCGTGGATGGCAAAGTCGGCGCCTTTGACGTGTTCCCTGTACCATGCGTTGGGCGCCGTGTCGCCACCGTAGACGAACTTGAAACCATTCCATTCGAGTATGAAGCTCACTGCGCCGTCAATGGCGTGAATCGCAGGTATGCTACGTATGACAACACCGTTTTCCTCGAAGATCACTTTGTTGACACCTTGGTGATCGAAGAAATCGCTCGATCTATTTGGCTCTGACCATCACCATGGGAGTTACCATGGATTTCGCAAGCTGGGCTATTGTTGCGGTGTTGATCGTCGGATCCCTGGCTCTCGCTTACTTAATGTTCACACGAGAGAGTCGGATGCTGGGACGCCTGGCTGTTGCGCTCGGCGGAGAGAACAAGTCCAGCGTTTTGGGTGGCAATTATGTCAGGCTGGTCAACCAAGGTGTGGAGTTGCAGATCCGGCTGATGCCCAGTTCCTCCGACAGCGGGTATGGTTCGCTGCTGATTATTTTACGGAAAACGCCTCCCGCTTTTCGCATGCAGATATCATCCTCATCCTGTGCGGCGCGGCTTGGCAACGCGATTGGGCTTGTGAAGGACATTTCCGTAGGAGATCCCGCCGTCGACAATCGCTACCAGATCAAAGCCAGTAACGAAGGAAAAGCGATCGCTTTTATCAATGATCCGCAGCGACGCGAGGCGTTGGATTATTTCTTCGATCAAGGTTTCACGGATATAAAACTCGCGGAAAGTGATGTCTGTGTGATCAAACCTCAGAATCACAAATCCGACCTGGACGCACACCGGATAAAGCGGCATCTTGAACACTTCGCGATGCTCTTTCCAAGTTGACGTGAAAGTTCTTTCGGGCCGAACACGAGCTGTCTTATCTAACCACCCTTTTTCGTCGTAGCAACTAACGGAATCTGAAGACGGATTGGGACGGGTGCATTGGACTATGCATGACGCAAGAGCTGGTCTCTGAATTAATCGACGACCTACAAGCCGAATATTGGCTTCGTCGTTCACGCGCCGCTGAGGCCCTCGGGAAGCTTGGCCACGAAGCGGAACACGCTATTCCGGCGTTGCGAACCGCTTTAGGTGACAGCCACCGCGAAGTGCGGCGCGATGCGGTCTACGCACTCGCGAAAATCGGTCCTAGTGCTGCCAGTGGCGTGTTCTTGAACAAGGGGCCGTCAACTCGTTTTGATTGAGGAAAAGGAGGGTGTCACAGTCGTCCCATCCTCAAGTGCGTCCAGCTCGATTTCAGGGCTTGATGAAGATCCTTGGGTATTGCGGCAGCAAGTGGCAACGGCACCGCCGAAGGAACGCATTTTGCTCCTGCGGCGGGCCGGGGATGTCTATCTTTTGAATCTCGGAGATATAGAGCAGGCGCTACACTGTTATTAACAGGTGCTTGAGCTTAGCTCGCCCAAGGAGTGGGCACAGTTTGATCCGACGGATAGTTGGCTCTTGGCTGATCTGAAACAATCGATGACGCCGAAACGGTGGGGGAGGTCTTAAAAGATGATCGTGCGAATTGGAAGTTGGTTGATTGCGATCCTGATTAGTCTAACAGGTTGGGCGTCCGCTCAAGTTCCTTCCGAGGCGCCGCGAGGTGCACCGATCCCAGAGAAAGTTCCATCGGCCGCGGTCACAAAGACATCCGCGCTGAAATTACTGGAAGCGATCGAGCAGAAACGGCAAGTGGTCTCAAAATATCGGATGAAGTCCGCATGGAATTGAACACCAAGGTGAGGTGTGATTTTGTAAATGAACCTTTGACTGAAGTAATAAAAGTCTTTAGTAGCAGTGCCGACCTGTCGTTCATTCCAGGCCCACAACTCAGGGAGGCGGCGGCGGGTGGTGACAACCCCGGCGGAGGATTTGTCAGGCGTGTGCGTAACCGGTCACGGGTTGGTGTTTTGATTTGCGGGCTGGGTGAGAAAGGAAACTGATCTGGACTCAGATTGGCAGATCGATAACGACATAGGGCATGTCG
>CBDUAB010000852.1:0-2863 GCA_965365045.1 uncultured Planctomycetales bacterium | reverse complement strand
ATGGGGACGTCTCTCAGTGCGACTTGCCGTATGACAGTCGTCGTTTCGACCACCGCCAAAACCGTTTCGCCAACACCGGCCTGGTGGATGTAGCGGACGATATCCTCGGTATCTTCGTCTGACTTCTTAGGTTCGACGATCTTCCATTCGCGGCTCGGCCGTGGATGTTCGATGATCAGCGACCGCGAAGCTTGCTCGACGTTCGTGACGTGATAGTCGTGTCGTTGTCTGCGGGGAGTCTCGATCTTTACGTTCCCGCCCCGAAGTGAAACTGTTGATTGAGCGGATTCACTGCCAAGATCATGACGTACTCGGAGCCCCAAATCGACCGCATATGTAAGAAATCGCTCGCTGCCTTTTGGCAGGTTTTCAATGATTGCCTCGCCAGCGAATGTGGCTCCTTCAAAGACGGTCACTGGACCGGCCATGAGGTAAGAGTCACTCGTGTTATTGATGCGTGCGGCATGCAACGGACGTGTGGCATCGGTTTTTTCGGAATAGATGCTGATCTTTTCCACTGTGATTTCAGCTTCGAGAATTGGCAAAGTCGCCGACTTGCGCCGGTCGACGTTAATTGGGCCGTCGAGTTGATATTGAAAGTACTCGCCCACTTGCTCACCGGCGGCCAATGCGGCGACGCCCTGTGCTGGATTGAATGGCATTGCATCATCGTCTTCGCCTCTGCCGCGTGCGGCACCGGTCGACCCACCGAGTCCTCCACCGAAACCTCCTCCGCCTCCATCAAAACCGCCACCACCAAAACCGCCACCTCCACCAGAGGCAGCGCGAGTTCCAAATTCTCCTCGTTCAGGTACCGTGATGTTCGGTTGGCCAGCTACGGCAACGTCGACTATTGGGCGGTCGACGTAGAGTGGATCGTACAGCGGCATGCGAAACGAAATGGGTGTTCCACTGACGAGGCTCAGACTGACGTTCCGCCAGTCGTGTTGGCTTGTATTGTCGACGATCGCCCAGCCTTGAATCTTGGATTTGTTCTTCTCTCCAAGCAGTAGCCGGTACGTCGTCTTCCAAACGGGCGCCGAGACAACGTAACCAACGCGAATTCGCCGTTCACCTTCGCCATTGCAGTGGACAGTGAAGGTACGTTGGTCGGCGCTTCGTCCCTCGGCAATCGTGGTGAGGGCCTGCCTCAACTCGTCGTTGAGTTTTTCGTTTAGGAGCTTAATCGAATCCGCCATTTCAAGTGAAACGGCTTGCAGTCCTGCTTCGGTAAGCAGTGTGAGTATCTCCTCTCGCAGGACCTGATCGCCGATTTGGCGCGCGCGTATTTCGGCACCAACGATTGTTCCAACGAGTGCGACAGCACTTTGGCCGGGGCCCCTTGTGATCGCAACGCTCACTTGTTCGCCTCGTAGTTGAAGCAACAGCTCTCCGAGTGTCGGTGGGTTTGTGAGGTCAATGCTAAACACTTGCAAACGCTCAGCAAGTGGATCGCGTGACGGATAGTCCACGCCGGTTATCTTTCCGCCATCAAGATCCTGCACGATCAGCGTCTTGAGCACATCTTGTACATCATCAACCTGCAAAGAAAAGTCGACGTGGGCCGAATCCTAAACGGTCCCAAAGTGCTCGAAGTACCCCACGCCCGAGTTGAACAGAACGACACGCGTGACAGGCAGTGCCGTTCCCGCTGGTGGTATGTCGGGGTTCGGAGATTTTACCGGATCCGCTAGGCCAACCGAAGTTGCAACGAGCCCGAATACCAGCATCGCTGCGCATTGACACCGCATGATTCGCCCCTTGTTCCAGAAGAATAGCGTTCTAGGCCATCTTTCATTATTGTAAACAATGTGACGCGTGTGTTCCCGCTTTGGTCCGTTCTAAATTCCAAGACACGAGAAAAAAATGGTGCTGAAACAGATCAGGCGGAATGCCAGACAGGCACGCCGCCGAATAGCGTTTACGAAGCTGACAAGTGGCTGCCTGCTCCTGGGCGTAGTTGTGGCGACCGGCAGCGCAACGATGTGTCGAGCTGACAAAGCTCCGTTCGTGCGGGACGCCTCTTTTCCAGAATCGCACGTGCAGGCCGAAGAGGCAATCTTGCGAAAACTGCACAAGACATATCCAGCTTTTTTGGCACCCACCACGCTCAATGGCATCGTGACATCGCTAAAAAGCATTGACATCAGTGCACGACTGGACGTTTTGGCTCTTGAAGATTTGGGCATCACGTCGGATGAGCACGTAGATTGGCACGGATCGCCCGTGTCTCTCGTAGCTTCGCTGGAACAATCTCTGTATGAATTCGATCTGACATGGATCATCCGTGGCGGAGCGCTACTGATCACAACTCAAGACAACGCAGAACAACAGATGCGCACAAAAATCTATCGAGTTAGCGGAATTGTTGAGTTCAGACAGATTCCATTGTGGGGCGGCAATGCGCGACAAGTCGCGTGGCAGAATCGTTATGATTTTGACACGTTGATCGAGAACATCTCGATAGCTGTTGAGCCGGATACTTGGGAGTATTTGGGCGGGTCGGCCACAATTACCGCACATGCAACGGTCCGCCATCAGTTCCTAATTGTCTCGCAAACCGATCGCGTGCATGACAAGGTCGAGATCTACCTATGGCGGCTAAATCAATTGGGCGGCGCACGTCAGCCAAGGTCGGTTTCACCATCGACAACGCTCACGCAATCCTCGAAGCTTCCAGAAGTAGGCCGCAATAACTCGTTACGTCGTTCATTGCGGTTGCCTAGCGGCGTCCCCCTTGGCGGTGGTGGATTTTTGTGAGTTAGTCATTCTCCTCAGTGGTGGCCCAGGATTACGCACGCTGATTTAACAATCGCCATTGCCCGATCGGCTGGTCTTCGATCACCACGGGGTTCGTCAGAGT
>CBDUAB010000851.1:0-2872 GCA_965365045.1 uncultured Planctomycetales bacterium | reverse complement strand
CCAGCCAAGGTCGTAATGACACCGTTTAACAAAGTCCATCCCCATAGAGGAAATCGTTCCACCAACGCGGCGACGGATCGAAACAAGCCCGCCACGATGAAAAACGCTGCGACCAACAGCGTCAACACGGCCAATGATTCAACGGGCGCGTCGCGGATCGCTATACCCAACATGACATATAGAATGCCCACCAGCAGATGGACTAGGAATGCACTCCATCGACCTGTCCAAATCGACGCGATGATGATGGCGACGCCACCGATTATCAATATCGTTCCCAGGACAATGATGAAGTTCACCGACGACATGAGCGGATAGACCACTGCGGCAGTGCCCCCTGCCATGAGCAGAATACCGAGCAACAGCAACCACCACCAAACTTCGCGCAACCGCCTCAGTTCGTGTCCCAAGTTGCGGGAATCAATGTCATCTGTCTGCGGTACAAAAGACCCCATGATACTTCTCCTTGTGTGCCCAACATGTTGAAAGCCGATCCGCGGCCTATCGTAGCCGACTCAACGCACTTGTCTTGCCTAGTTTACCAGCTGGGGTCGCTTATAGGGATCCCTTTGAATGAGATAATCTTGATATCTCGTGGCAAGACCGAGCGTCAGAAAGAAATGCAGAAAGATGAAAGCACCTGACCGCCATTGGCGCGGCGGGATGCCTAAGGCAGCCACACGATCCCGATCCCGCCCCAATCCGCCGACGTGCGTTCTTCGAATTCATACGCGGCGCTAATCTCCGCCCACAAGCGTGAAACGCAGCAACGGGAATGAACGTGAAAATCGGAATCAACGATGTCGTGAACCCCAACAAGCTTTGGGCCGAGCGATTTTGCCAACAGCCAGTCCTGTCGCGCCTGACGGTAACTGTGGCCAGCGTCGATGAAGACAGCGTCGTACTGTCCTTGTAGTTGATGGCGGATCGCACCGGATGCCGAGTCACCTGGTAGCAAACGCATGGTCTGCCCAAACCGCTCGAATGCGTCGTGAAATGCTTGTTGTGCTTCCATGGTGGGCTCGATATCGATGGCAGTGATCTCGATGTCCCGTTCGTGCTGGCGGAATAGGCGCGCCGTATGCCACTCGGCACCACCATGGAATGCGCCGATCGTCAATAGGCGGCAAACGCCACAGGCAAGCAGCTGGTCGACCCACCATTTGAACTCCGCCGGTTTCTGTTCGGTCCGCGGCCACTCGTACCCGTCGACCGGCAGTGGGTGCAGCAAATCGTCTGGCGTCACCGTCGGTCGCAGGTTGGCATGCCAACGTTCCAGCTCAGGCAAAGCGGTTGTTTCCCAGAATCCACGAGAGTAGGGTAGCTGTCTCAGATCATCTAGAAACAAACAACCCGTTTCGCTGACATCGAACAGGATGCCTGGCCATGCTTCAACACCTCCGTAGAATTGTGGGACGTCAGCATAATTCCGTTTAAACACCCAAGTGTGGCGCATCCAAAAAAATGAACCGCTGTAGTGCCAGTCGCCAAGGTTGCCGTGATTCGGCACACGGCCCAGCAGCCTGAAAGACCCCGTCATCGCCTTCTCTTGAAGATGGTGCCCTACCGTGCCCCAATCATCAAGGTTCGTGCGATAAAGCGTGTCTACCCAAACCCGCACGGGATCGAAAAAATTGGGACCATACGAAACTCCCTTGGCGTGGGCGTAAAAAGTAACCTCGTTCTCATCGTCGGACGCAACGCCCCGGATCAATTCGGGAAACGTGTTGACTTCACCAACCGGGTCATTGGGCATCACGATAAAATCGCATCCATGGCCCTGCAAAATTTGTTTTACGACATCGGGATCCTCGGAATCCCCGTCATGCACAATTCCGATCAAGCGTCGTCCGTTAAAGATGTCTATGCGCTGCAGCAGATTATCCAGATTCCATTGCCACGCTGAGTCCTTGACCGGCCAAATATGGTAGATCAGATTGCGGCGGGGCATGCACGTCCAAGTCAAGTCCCGACCGGTTCTGATCGTGTGGCTAACAGAAGCAGGCTGCCGATGCGCATATCGTACGGTGTTCTCGCGGACGCCCGTCGGCCGCGGTGTCGGCCGCGGTGTCGGCCGCGGTGTCGGCCGCGGTGTCGGCCGCGGTGTCGGCTGCGGTGTCGGCTGCGTCAGGTCGAACAGGCGGATCTCCCGCACGTCGGCGCGTCCGCCTTTGACACCCAGAAAGCAGAAGCCTCTCCGCAAAAGGCCATCCGAAACGGCGGCCAATACGGTGTTGTCGACATACAACTCAAGACGCTCGCTTAATCGTCGAAAGCGACAACTCATCCAGCCGTTGCCGCGAAAGGTGAACCGAGACAACAGGTGATCGTGTCTGGCGATGTAACCACCTGATGGCTCGAGTAGTAGATGGTACGAGTTCGATTCTTGGCTAAACTGCTCCTGAAGCATCAGCTTCGCGACGAACAGTGTTTCCGCGGTCATCCTTAATTGAAACTCGAGTTCGACGCCGGAAAAATCGCGGATGCTGACAATCCCTTGCTCTGAGTCTAAACCGTCGTCCTCCTTGGCCAATACGACGGTCTGGTTGTTTTCATAAGCAACATCGCCGCATGAGACCCATTCCGTGATCGGGTAGCCTGGCAACGTTGAGGTCCGAATGTGTCGTTTCATGTTTTTTATTTTAGCCTCCCGTTAGAGAGCGGCAGTCCATTTCGTATGGATTCGGCTTGCTTGACGAACAGAACGCAAAAGGACATAGGGCGCAAAATCGCACGGAAGCGCAAATGACATCAGCTACACTGGCGATTTGCTGCCTTTCGGCGATGGGCCCTCCACCAGTGGCTTGCTGCGCGCCCTTGAAGGCGCCGTGTATCATGTCACGGCCCGCGGCAACGAACGTAAGCCAATTTA
>CBDUAB010000850.1:0-2877 GCA_965365045.1 uncultured Planctomycetales bacterium | reverse complement strand
TTCCACGGGTTTACGTGATGTGGTAGTGCCCCTCGCTCGCGCGTCGGGCTACCGTTGTTTTCGTCAATTACGATCATTTGAACACGCTAGTGCAATTTCAAAGCTTGCGCGTCGGGCTATTGAAGAAATGCGTTCCCGCATCCTGCCAACTAGTGCGCATTCTACCACGATTGACATGGCCCGCGATGGCTTGCGGATGGCCATGTCTCACGGAATAGATCCAAGAACAGCAGATGCGATCAACGTGATCACGGAAGCCAACTGGATGGTGGCCGACTCGCTCCGCGAGTCGGCATTCCTGCTCGTGGAGCGAGCAGGCAACAAATCAAACACCGTTTACGTTCAGGGTTTAGAAACAAAAGGCAGTTTGTTTCTGATTTTTGTATCTCTTGCTTGACATGGCGGATACCTCATTTAAAATCGCCAATTAGATACCGGGATGGAGGCTTTACTAATTGAGGCAATGATCGGTCAAGAGGTCATGTAAGTACTAAGACACATTAGGAAGGTTGAATCATGACTACACACGTTCGAGCGGCAATTGTCATTTTTACATTGGTATGTTTTGGAATTCCGGTCAACGCCGCCGACATCGTCTGGGTACGCCAGTCGCGAGGCAACCATGTTCCATCATGGGAAGAAGATGAGTGGTTAGACCTGATGGAGGATGCCGGCCATGACGTCATCGCGGAGGGTCCCTTTGACGCCATTGACGTCAATCTCGAGGATCTAGAAACTCTCAACTCTGGGGATCTCGTGATCTTCAGCCGCGATTCGAACAGCGGTGACTACAACACGACTTCTGATGAAACTCTTTTTTGGACGGCGGGGATTGCCGATCCGATGATCATTTTCACTCCGTATGTGCTGCGCGGCTCTCGTTGGTTAATGGTCGATACCGAGGCACTCGGAGACGCACTAGCACCGATGGAGGCAATTATTGCGAACCATCCGATCTTTGATGGAATCCCATTGGATGGCAACAATCAGGTGGAGATTTGGGACGATCAGATTTTCGGAGGTGACGACAACATTGACATCATCCAATCATCAACCGTTGGAAATGGTGAGCTGATTGCGGTCGAGTCCGGAACCGAATTTCCTTGGATCATTCATTGGGAGACTGGTGTCGAGCACTATGCTGGGTCGGGGACCTTTGCCGGCGGCCCGCGACTTTTCTTCGGGCTGGGTTCCGACGACGACCCGAATAGTTGGGGCGGAAAGAACACGACGCCAATTGCAGATCAGATCCTATTGAACGCAATCGATTGGTTGTTGACACCGGATACGCTACCATGTGACTTCGACGCGAATGGTGCGTGCGACATTAGCGATATTGATGAATTGGTGGCCCACATCGCAGGGGGCGGGAGTGATCCTCTGTTCGACGTGAACAACGACACTATTGTTGACACTCTTGACATCGACGAATGGCGTACCGTCGCGGCAGCCGAAAATGGATTCGCCAGCCCCTATTTGCCCGGCGACGCGGATTTGAATGGAACGGTCGGGGCAAGCGATCTCAACGCTCTTGCCGTCAGTTGGCAGCAAGACATCGCTTTATGGTCTGCCGGCGACTTCACGGCCAACGGCTCCGTGGGCTCGGACGATCTCAACGTGCTCGCCCTTAATTGGCAAGAGTCGAATGCGGCGGCCGCTGCCGTTCCCGAGCCTGCGACCCTGTCGCTATGGCTGATCGCCAGTGTGATGTTGCTTCATTGCCGCCGGAGAACTCGAATCGGGTAGAGCATCTAGTTCGTCGGCGCCGACCGCGGGTGAAATCGACTTCGACGAGAACATTATGTCGTTCGATCACAGGCGAGCCGCCTGTGTTACGAGCCAGACTCTGACGCAAGTGCCAAAACCACTGCATGCTGACCCGAACCATTACGGTCGTTGATTCAGGATCAACCTCACGTTCGTTGACGCTATCCGTTAAAGGTCTTTGGCAAAACAAATGCTACGCGGGCTGACGACATATTCACCAAATGATTTGGTTCGTTGATAACCCGATTTCTCATACAGGCCGATTGCCGCATGCTGCTGGTCTCCGGTCTCCAGTAGCAGCTTGGAAAAACCGAGTTGCCTCGCTTTGTTTTCCAGGTATTCCAGAATCTCACGCGACACCCCACGACCGCGGTTCGACTCAGCGACGTACATGCGTTTCAGCTCTATCTCTGAATCGGTGATTGGCCGAAGAGCGCCACAGCCGATGGGCGTAACCGCGTCGTACGCGACAATGAAGATGCCACCGTCGCGATGAAACGGTTCGAAGTCGACGGTGTGCATGTGTTCGGGGGCGTATTCCCCACGCAGCTCCTGATCAAGCAATGCTATCAGTGACTGAGCATCATCAGAGACGATTGATACTTCTTGAATTCGAATTGGCATAAGCAACATCTCTGAAAGTTGACGCGAACGGCCTTGGGGTTGTTGATTGGATCAACAGACCGCTTGCGCAATTGGTGAATCAGGATGGTTAGCTACCGCCACCTGAATCGGGCGATAACCGCGATCAACAACGCAAATGCGTTCAATCCCAACGAGGGCTCGGGTACGGCGACCGCAATTGGTACAGACTTCTGCCAATTCACTGCGAGCGCATTGAGGTCTTTGGACGTCACACCTTTACCGGAAAAGTTTCCCCAAGACCAACGGTCTTCGTCGGTTTGCCAAGCCAAGCCTAATCCGCCCATGTCGGAGACGTTGACGGTTCCGTCAAGGTCTGAATCGCCGAGCAAGAATGGTCTCGCAAAGCCATTTTGTGTCCCAGCCTCAGCGAGCCAATCATCCCGGTCTAGGTCGTCAACCACACCATCGCCGGTCAAGTCGAACGTGAGGTCCTTGCCGCCATTGGCGATCTGTGCCATCAGTGTG
>CBDUAB010000849.1:0-2877 GCA_965365045.1 uncultured Planctomycetales bacterium | reverse complement strand
TCCTCCGGCATTGGCGAAGCCGGAGGGTTTTTTCCCCGACTCCAGACGCCGGTTGCCTTCTACGGCGACACGGATTTGAGTGGAGAACTGACACTGGATGATACGTTAGCGGCGACCGGCAATCTCATGATTTCCAACCTGGATTTTGACGGTGAGATTTGGTTGGGTTGGTTTGATGCGACCGATTCGCCGAATCGAACCGACTTCATCGGCCTCCACGTCCGAGAGCCGAATGATGCTACGCGGCCCGATTTTCGAGGCCATGCCAGCTACCACCTGGCCGACGGCACCTATGACGTCGGTGATTTCGTTGCCGT
This sequence comes from uncultured Planctomycetales bacterium, assembly GCA_965365045.1. Taxonomy (GTDB): domain Bacteria; phylum Planctomycetota; class Planctomycetia; order Pirellulales; family Pirellulaceae; genus CBDUAB01. The sequence goes on along the minus strand of CBDUAB010000849.1, from coordinate 2,560 downwards.
CCCGGAAGGTGAGCTGCTCGAGTTCGCCTTGATCTACGATCCGGTGGGAGGATTGGGAATGGGCGAATTGCAAATCTTCATTACCAATCGTGACACTGGCGACGTAATTAACATCGTGAATCAATTGAACGACTCTGATCGTCTGGAAGGGGCTGAATTCAACGCTTTCGGTTTGACAACGTCGGGTGGCGCTGGAAGCAACGTCCCGACTAGACTGGCGGAGCTCTACATCGATGACTTGATGTACACCTCGCTTGCCTCGTCGTTACCAGGCGACTTTGACGGCGACGGTGCGTACACGTGTGACGATATCAACACGCTGTATGCGGGAATCGCGAGCGGCGACTCGTCGGTCGACCTTACTGGTGATGGCGCGGTTGACGGTGCCGATGTCGACTCCTGGCGTGAGGAGGCGGGATCGGCAAAGGGCTTTTCAGATGCAATTCTCCTTGGCGACGCGGACCTTAACGGCGCCGTTAACGCAAGTGACCTCAACGAGATTGCGCTCAACTGGCAAATAACAGACGCCATTAGTTGGTGTGAAGGTGATTTCAACCACGATGGCAACGTGAATGCCCCGGACTTAAATGATCTCGCCTTGAATTGGCTCAGCGACATTCGTCCCGCGGCCGCCGCATCGGCGGTGCCTGAACCTGCGACCTTCAGACTGTGTCTGATGGCCGTACTTGCGGTGCTTGGCAAATTGCGAACGCGATCGTAGAAATCTCGGAAACGGCAATCGGACAGGCCGTAACCGGCATAATCCTACGTCGTCTCCTGTACGTCGTGATTCTTACCTAGACTCCATTTGGGTGTGCATACGAATGGCGATGACCCCGTGAGGAACGACCAGTTCGGACTCGCACTCTCTGGAAGTTGGGGGATATTTGGTTGTTGTACTACTGTGTACTACTTCGTCATGTCTCCATCGTTTGAGTTTTCGTCCACAAATGCAATTGTTTGACCACTTGCAACTGCCGCCTTACTCGTATCCTCCGGGCGCCTTGAAACCTCCCGTCACGGTTTCCATCAGTTCCGCCAGACGAATCGGCGTCGCGTCTTCTAGATAAGGCCCCATGATCTGAATGCCGACCGGCAGTCCGTCCGCCGCTAGACCGACCGGCGCCGTGACGGCCGGATTGCCGGTGAGTGTGGCGAAGTGAATCCAAGCCAGCAGATCGGTATATGCTCGGGCGCCTTGCGATGTCTTTATCACACGATCCAACAGTGGCATCGAATGATCGTGAGCGATTGCGGTCGTAAACGCAGTTGGCATCAGGAAAGCGTCGACGTCTTTGAAGTACGACTGCCACCGTTGCCGCTGTCGAATTCGGTTGGGCGCCACTTTCAGCCACTCGACATGGGAGAAGGTTAATCCCTCCTCCCATCGCTTGCCGTTCTCGAAAGCAAGGTGATCTTTGGGGAGAGAGGCCAGATGATCGAGTTCATCTTTCTCCTGATCGACCGAAAACGTTGCGGCCAGGAGCTTCATGTAGACTTCGTAAGATTTGTCGGGCGTCACGCCGGTCGGCCAGCCGTTGATGAGAGTTGCTCCGGCGGATCGAAGCGCATCGATCGCGTTTTCTAACACCGTCCGCACTTCGTGAGTTACCGGACAGAAAGGATCGTCCAGGACAAATCCGATGCGATAGTCTCGCAACTGCTTGTGGCGCGGTGCGGGCAGTCGCCACGAATACGCTTTCGCTTCCAGCTTTGTCGGGCCGCCGATGATTTCCAGCTCCAATTGCAGGTCCTTCGCGCTACGTGCTAACGGTCCGCTGACAGGCAATTCGACGAAGGCATCCACTTGCCCGGGTGGAGGTGGAATGTGGCCGTCCAGCGGGACAACGTTCAGGGACGGCTTCAGTCCATAGATACCGCAAAAGTGAGCGGGAGTTCGTATCGAACCGCCGATATCACTGCCGATTTCCAAAAAACCGATGCCCGCTGCCAGCGCGGCCGCGCCGCCGCCGGTGGAACCGCCGGGAGTGCGGTCAAGGTTCCAAGGATTATTCGTCGTCCCCGCGACCTTGTTGAAGGACTGCATATCACCGGCGAATTCGGGCAGGTTGGTCTTGCCGATCATGATCGCTCCAGCGTCGAGCAACCTTTCCACGGCAACCGCGTTTTTCGGCGGTACGAACGTGGCCAGCAACTCCGACCCGCAAGTTGTTTTCACGCCAGCCGTTTGGTAAGAGTCCTTGACCAGAATGGGCAGACCGTGGAGAGGCCCCCAGGAATCCCCCTTGGCAAGCACCGCATCGGCCTCGCGGGCGCGCTCGATTGCCTGCTCTTCGAGCAGCGTCACGAATGCATTGATCTTGGGGTTGTATTCTTGGATTCGAGCAAACGTCTCAGTGACGAGTTCGACGGACGAGACGCGTTTTTCTTGGATCGCGTTCACGGCGTCCGTTGCCGGCGCGAAAGTCAAATCGTTATCGTCCGAAGTATCGACAGCAAGGCTCTTCGCGGAAGAAAGACACGCTAAAGTTATCGCGGCGATAGAATGTTTAATGAATTCTCGTCGATGTTGTTTGGTCATGGAACTGTTTTCGCTCCT
>CBDUAB010000848.1:0-2883 GCA_965365045.1 uncultured Planctomycetales bacterium | reverse complement strand
GCCGATGGCATTAGGTTTTAAAACCGATGAGATTCAACGTACGATTCGCATTGGAGAGTTTGCGGAGAGGTTGTAGATTTTTTTGGAGTGCGATGGCCTGGCATCGCTTTCTTTTTCCTTGGACTTCGAGACGGCTCAGAACCACGGTTATTACCAATGTAGGCAAGTCCAAAGCGATGCCAGGCCATCGCACTCCAAGGAAAATCCAAAAGAATCGCCACCACTAGGCCGCTTCGTCGCCTAACTCGGCTTCTTCATCGATCTCGACCCACTCGTATTCCTCGTCGTCGGCCAGTTCTGCTTCGCTCTCATCGATCAGATTGCCATCCTCGTCGACGTATTCATATTCGACTTCTTCGTCTTCGTCACCTTCTTCGTCACTTGCTTCATCACTTGGTTCGTCGTCTGTTTCATCGTCCGTTTCGTCATCAACTTCAACGTATTCATATTCGTATTTGACACCGTCGTCCGCCTCGTCCTCAACTTCGTCGCTGATTTCAGAGTCATCGTTTTCATTGGTTTTTGTGTCAGTAGGTCCAACGGCGGATTCCGCGAGCTCCTCAGGACCAATCTCCTCGCCGACATTTGATGGGTCCGTGTCTTCCGTCGCCGCCAACGTCGTTACAGCGCCGGAAGCTTCTCTTACTCGTTCGGTTGATAATTGTTCCTCGCTTGAATCGCCAGTGCTTGCTGGCGACAACGTCGCCTCCACCACCGAGCTTTGATTGATTGATGCGGAGGTTTTCACATTCGCTGGTTCCATCGTCGGGGGTAACCGTTGTGCTGCGATTTCCACCTTATCCGTCTCATTCCCCGTCTCGTTGGCAATGCTGGGCAACATCGTGTCACCGAGGAACGAACGTACGCCATGCGAAGAGGCGGTCGCGGCAGGCGTTACTTTTGTGTTTTGGATTTCGACTGGCTCGTGTTGCTTTGGTACGAGCGGGGCGGTCGGGAGATGTGCAGGAATCGCCAACGTAGCTTCGCACTGCGGCAGGTCGCGGAGTTCGACATCCAAATCTTGGAATACGCGGACGATATGGTCGTGACATGTGAAAACAAAAATCTGGTGTCCCGAGCGGGCAAAGTCGACAAGGACTTCGGCCGCCGCGACCGTGCGATCCACGTCAAAGTTTACCAACACGTCGTCCAGTACCATCGGCATGCGCACGCCACGGCGGGCATAGCCGCTGACAAGTGCTAGCCGCAAAGATAGAAATACTTGCTCGCGCGTGCCGCGACTCAATACTTCGATCGGCAATGAGTGCCCTTGGGAATCGTCGATCAGCAGTACATCCTCCGCCAGCGGTGTCCAAATGCGCGCGTAACGTCCGCCGGTCATGCGTTGGAGAAACTCGGACGCGTGTTGCAAAGTTTCTGGCTGCCGGTCCTTTTCATATCGCTTGTAAACGCGCCGCAAAAGATTCGTCGTGGCGCTGAGTTCCTTCCAACGCGAAAGTCCGTCACTAAGTTTTCGTTCGATGATTGCCAGTTGAATGTGTGCCTTGGGTAGCTGACGATCTTGGACGAGCGTCTTGAGCTGTTGGGTCAACTCCCCGCGTTGGTGGAGTAGTTCCTTGAGTTGTTCTTCCAATCTTGTCGCGTCACGTTGGATTTGCTGGAGGCGCTGCTTGAGTTCCGCGCCGCTGGCGTGTTCGAGCTGTTGGCGAACAAGTGCTTCGTCCACGGAAGCACGCAGTGAAGCCGCAATGTCTTCGTCGAGATTCTCGTGTTGTTGTACCAATGAAGTGACTTGTTGGCGTTGCTCTTCCAACTTCCGCAAATCGTCTTCGTCCGTTGCATTTGCCGATGCAATAATCGTCGTGCGTTTGTGCTCGAGGCGACCGATACCAGTCGTGACGCGGTCCTGTTGTCGGCGAAGTTTGCGTATTTGACGTCGGACCTCATTACGTTTGGTAACCTGTTTTTGCTGATCGCGCAGGGCCGCGTTCAATTGTTCGAGCTGTTCCATAGTCGATTGTGACGTCGACTGAATGTGTGTCTGGGCGATCAGTTCTAGTATCCGACCGTGGACCGTAGCCAGCTCACGACGGGCCCGTTTGAGCTGTTCCTGACCATCTTCGAATTGGCGACTTAGGATCGTCAGATTACCTGCGCGGGCGACGAGCCGCCGAACTTGGTTCGGACTGAGGTGTGTCGGGAGACCGAGTGCGGCCAGCGCATTTTCCCACTGAAGACGAACTTCCTTTAGCGAAGTGGCGATCTCGATCGCGCGCTTTTCCGCCAAAGCGGCTAGTTCAAGTGCCTTGCGCCGTTGTGTATCCAGGGGCATGAGTTGCTCGAGGTCCCCTAAGCCGTCTTCGTCATGAAGCCGCGCGCCGTCGTGTCCGGACGGCAAATTGGATTCGATCCGCGCTATCTCGTCGTCGGCATGTGCCAATCGTTCCGCGAGATCGCTGCGTTTCGATGTCGTACTGACGAGGGTGTTTTTGTGCGTACGGTCAAGTAATAGTTTCCAACCAACCGCGATGCCCGTCGCTATGGCACCGAGTATCAACACAAAGCCACGGTGCGATTCACTGACAATCGTTCCCGCGCCAAAGATGGCGCTGAGCAGCAAAATCAATCCGACCGCGAACACAGTCGCCAGGGCAATAATGACCGGTCGCGGTAAGAACTGAAGTTCAAGAAGTCGTTTTCGACGCAATTCGACAGCTTCGAGACGATCGTTAACGTCACCTGAAGCTCGACGAAATTTCTTGTGGCGACGGAGATTGGCCGTGACGCTGCCGGTCCTTTCCGTGAGCTGAGTTACATCGTTGCGGTCGCTCTCGCCCAGCAATTTTGCTTTGCCGCCAAGTTGGCTCGTAATCTCCTGGTCGATTCGCTCCGTGTCCGCTTTGTGCTTGGCAGCTTCGCGTT
>CBDUAB010000847.1:0-2883 GCA_965365045.1 uncultured Planctomycetales bacterium | reverse complement strand
GAAAAACCGCCGCTTCAGGAAATCTTTCGCCGTGGTGACGAAGTCCTCGTGCAAGTCATCAAAGAGGGCATCGGTAACAAAGGACCGACACTATCAACATACATCAGCATCCCGGGTCGCTATCTGGTACTCATGCCGGCGCTGGGACGCGTCGGTGTCTCACGCAAGATCGAAGACGAGGATGCGCGCCAGCGACTGCGCAGCATTCTGCTGGAACTCAATCCTCCAAAAGGGCTTGGTTTCATCGTTCGTACAGCGGGTGTCGAGCGGACGCGACGTGAACTATCTCGCGACTTGGCCTATTTGCTTCGCTTGTGGAAAGTCATCGTGCGACGGATCAAACGGACTTCCGCGCCGATTGACATCTATGAAGAAAACGACATGATCATTCGCACGATTCGAGACATTTTCTCCTCCGAAGTCGATGCGATCGTGATTGATGAACCCGACGCTTATGAACGAGCCAAGGAGTTTCTCCGTTTGGTAATGCCGCGTTTTGAGGATCGTCTAAGTCTCTATGAGGGCAAACAACCTTTGTTTCACAAGTACAATCTCGATACTGAGATTGCCCGCATCAACCAACGCGAGGTCGCACTAAAAGATGGCGGCTCGATCGTATTGGATGCCACGGAGGCGCTCGTGGCGATCGACGTGAATAGTGGTAGCTTTCGCACTGACGATTCTGCCGAAGAAACCGCGTACCAACTCAATATGGTGGCGGCTAAAGAAATTGCGAGACAGTTACGTTTGCGTGATTTGGGTGGCGTCATCGTCAACGACTTCATCGACATGCGCAAGGAAAGGCATCGTCGTGATGTGGAATGTTGTCTACGCGATTCGGTGCGCCGTGACCGGGCACGGACAAAAATCCTACGCACCAGCCCGTTTGGTCTGATCGAGATGACCCGGCAGCGCATACGGCCCAGCGTGGGACGTGCCATCTTTCAGGAATGCCCATGTTGCGAAGCTCGGGGTGTGGTGAAAACGGCGGAAAGCATGTCGATCGAAGTCATCCGCAAAATCATGCTGGCCCGTTTTGACGAACGCATCGCGCGTCTAACCGTACGGGTTAACGTTGAGGTGGCGTCCTATCTTAACAATCGCAAACGCCGCGAGTTGAGCGAATTCGAGGAGTCGGCCAAGGTAACCATTCAGGTACTCGGCAGCGAAGGCAAGTTTCCGGAGTTTCTCGAAATTGAATGTTATGACAGTGACGAACGGCCATTGCCGCTGGACTTTTAACCCGGCCAAGGGGGCTCGACCAACCGTGATCAATTAGGTATGTTGAGGGGCTCGACTTCGACCAACTCAAACACGTAGTGGACGCATAAGGCGAAAAAGATGTACGCGATCATTTCCGACAGCGGCCGGCAATTCAAAGTGGAAAAAGGCCAAGAATTCGAAGTTGACTTCCGCGATGTCAAGGCAGGTGACAAGATTACCTTTGACAAAGTGTTAGCCGTCTCCGGCGAAGGTGGCCTAAAGTTGGGCAAGCCAACGGTCAGCGGTGCTAGTGTGACAGCCGAGGTGCTGGGCGCAATAAAGGGCGAAAAGCTCGTGGTACGTAAGTTCCGCCGTCGCAAGAACTCGCGTCGCAAAACGGGCCACCGTCAAATCTATACTGCCGTTCGGGTCGAAGAAATCACTGCCTAAGACCAAAATCACGTCGTGGACATCGAACAGTGCGATCTATTGATTGTCGGTGGCGGGATTCACGGTGTGGGAGTGGCACAGGCTGGTGCGGCCGCCGGCTACCGTACCGTTCTGCTCGAACAGGGCTCACTGGCGGTAGGTACGTCAAGCCGGTCTAGCAAACTCATTCACGGTGGTTTGCGTTATCTCGAAAGTGGCCACATTGGTCTGGTGCGTGAAAGCTTGCACGAGCGCGAGTTGTTACTGCGTTTGGCCCCGCAACTTGTGCATCGTAAACGGTTTTTCATTCCCATCTATAATCACACCTCACGCCATCCACTGCTGATTCGCAGTGGCTTGACACTTTACGCTGTACTGGCCGGTGGCAGACAGGGAACCCGCTTTCGCAGTGTGCCGCGGCGCGAGTGGGATCAGCTCGATGGATTAACAATGAAAGATCTGCGTAAGGTGTATCAGTTTTGGGATGCGCAGACCGATGATCGACAATTGACTGCGGCGGTCATGCGCTCGGCAATGACAATGGACGCCCGTTTGTGTTGTCCGGCTCGATTCTTGGGCGCCAACATTGGCGAGCATGGGTGTCTGGTACGATATGACCACGAAGGTTGTGAAAAAAAAATCCAGACGCAGGTGCTGGTCAATGCCGCTGGCCCCTGGGCGAATGGTGTCTTGGCATTGATTGAGCCGCGGATGTCTCCACTGGCTGTCGATATGGTGCAGGGCAGTCATTTGGAACTACCTGGGCACGTGGAAAAGGGTTGCTATTACATGGAAGTTCCGAGTGATCGGCGGGCGGTGTTTGTGATGCCTTGGAAGGATCACACGTTGCTCGGTACGACCGAACAGACATACCACGGAGATCCATCTCAAGTCGTGCCGCTGCCTGCGGAAGTTGACTACCTGCTCGAAGTTTTTCGCCATTATTTTCCCGGCCGCCCGACAGACGTGCTCGACAAATGGGCCGGCCTGCGCGTGTTACCGCGGGCAAAGGGAGCCGCATTCGGCCGCTCGCGCGAAACGCAGTTGCCGCTGGACAATCCACGCCGGCCGCGCGTGGTGTCAATCTTTGGTGGCAAGCTAACTGGCTACCGTGCGACGGCTGAAAAGGTCGTCGCATTGGTATCCGCCACACTCCCCGCGCGCGAGCGCCGGGCGCGAACGGACGAACTGACGTTAGCGGCCGAGGGAACCTGACGTGGATCACTCTTGCCGAGAGTGACCAGAACGCCG
>CBDUAB010000846.1:0-2885 GCA_965365045.1 uncultured Planctomycetales bacterium | reverse complement strand
CTTGATTTTTCTTTCATAATGATCTCTCCCGGTAATGGTCAAACAGTCCGCCAGATAAGATGATAAAGCGCAACTAGGGCTTTGGGAATTCCTACGGTTTTCATAACTGAATCGAGACAACAATGAGTCGGTTTTTGGGTCTTATTCTTTGCATCGCGACAAATGTGTTTCTTGCTTCAAAGGCAAATGGTCAGGATCAATCAAGCGACCAACAGCCGCCCCCGGCGAACCAAAACTCGAATGTGGTCCACTTCGGTGCCGTCGGTGATGGCCAAACAGATGACACGAAGGCAATTCAGAAAGCGGTCGATGCCCAGGTTGGTCTCATCCGTTTCCCAAATGGGATTTACCGCATCACAAAACCCATCGTCGTCGATTTGAACAAAGTCGGTGTGACCTCCGTTCGTGGCGATGGGGTCGCGCGAATTGTCATGGAAGGGCCAGGACCCGCTCTCAAGTTCGTCGGCACCCATTTCAAGTCCGCCGATCCATCCGGATTCGAACGCAAAGTTTGGCGGCGACAACGCATGCCACTGGTCGATGGAATTGCCATCGAAGGGAGTCATCCCGATTGCGTTGGCATCGAAGCCGTGGGGACAATGCAGTTGACAATCACACGCGTCCATATCCGCAACGTTCTTCACGGGATCCATTTGGTCGAAAACAATCGTAACATCATAATCTCCGATTGCCATATTTACGAGAACCGTGGCGTCGGCATCTACTATGACAATGTTAATCTTCACCAGTCCAACATCACCGGTTGCCACATTAGCTACAACGGCGGAGGTGGAATCGTTTCACGTGCCGGCAACGTGCGCAACATACACATTACTGGTTGCGATTTAGAAAGCAACATGAGCCCAAACACTCCGCCAACAGCCAACGTGTTGATCGATTGCTCTGGCAGCAAATACGGAACAGGCGAAGTTGCCATTACCGGCTGCACGATTCAACACAACAATCCTTCGCCAGCGTCCGCCAATATTCGCATTCTTGGCCGTAGCGATCCAGGTGACGATACCAGAGTTGTTCGCGAAGGAAACGTCACCATCACGGGCAACGTGTTGAGTGACGTCAAAGTCAATGTGCACTTACAGGGCTGCCGCGGCGTGACGCTAATGGGCAACACGTTTTGGCAGGGCTACACGCACAATTTGCTGATCGAAGATTGTTCCAACATCATCGTGGGTCCCAACAATTTTGACCGAAATCCTCGCTACAACTATGGAAACACGCAGGAAGCCAACAACAGCCTCGTGATTCGCGATAGTGAGGACTGCACGCTGACGGGACTGCACATCGCACACGTATGGCGCGATGCAGCCGCTCTGCTGGTCGAAAACTGCAACCGGTTCAATATCACGGGTTGCACGATTCTGGATTGTGACCATGCCGGATTGTTATTAAGGAATACTTCGCACAGCCGAGTTTCAAATTGTCTGATTCGCGACGATCGTCCAGGTTCGACTTCTGTGCCAATAAAGATTGACGGGGGTACTGGCAATGTGATCGTCAATCGATCAGTTCACGAATAGGCGCGCCATTTTGCACGATCGCTAACGGTCGGCCACGTGGATCCGAATAAGTCGCATTCAGCGGCACGCCCATGTGATGATAGATGGTTGCCGAAATATCGCCCGGTGTCACGGGCCGCTCTTTGATGTGGCCGCCGTCGCGCACTGTCGCCCCGATGACTTGTCCATGCCGAAAGCCACCGCCCGCCAATGCGATCGACATGACATCTGGCCAATGGTTTCGGCCGTCCGTGCTCCCTTGAGTACCAATTTGAGGCGTTCTGCCGAATTCTCCCATGGCGATCACGAGTACATCATCCAGCAAACCACGCTCGTCAAGATCACCGACAAGCGTCGTAATGAGGTGATCGAAAATTGGCAACAATGGGCCCAGACCTTTTGTGATACCACCATAGGGTGGAATATTGTCACCGTGGGTGTCCCACGTACCGGACGCAGAGTGATAGCTCAAATCAATCGTCACGAAGGCAACGCCCGCCTCAACCAAGCGGCGCGCCAGCAGGGCCTGCTGGCACCACAGGTGCGATCCGTACAGGTCGCGATTTTTTGACGGTTCTTGCGAGATATCGAATGCGTCTCGAGCGCGACGCCCGACGATCATGTCAACGGCCTGTTGCTGATAATGATCCATGGCTTCCATCGAGCCTTGCCGATCAATGTCGCTGCGTAGCCGATCGATCTGTTTGAGCAAATCCCGTTTTTCACTTATTCGTTCCTGCGTCAAACCTCGCGGTAGACGGAAGATATCCGCTCCGGTTGTACCGCCAGTGTTGACGCCGACGTTGTTGTAAATCGGTAGGTTCGCAGCGTGCTCGGCAATAAACGGGTTGAACTGCTTGCCAAGATGTCCGGCAAAAGCGACGTGTGAACGAGATTTCATAAAAGCCACGTACGGAGGCATGCCGGGCCGATTCGCGCCGACGTGTTTGGCGATCACCGAACCGATTGCCGGATACATCTCGCCTTGACGATTGACGCGGGGGGCCGCCGCCAGGTTTCCGGTCTGAAACACCTTATTTGGTTCGTGGTTGCTGTGGCGTGCATCGACGCTGCGAATCAATGTGAATTTATCGAGCATGGCCGCTTGCTTCGGCAAGTGCTCGCAGATGTGGACTCCGGGCAGCTTGGTACTCGTGACGCCGAAGGGACCACGATTTTCGTAGGGTCGGTCCGGTTTGGGATCCCACGTGTCGATATGGCTTGGACCGCCAGCCATCCAAAGCAAGATGACACTTTTGCGGCCACCGATTGGGCGACCGGTTGCCGTGGCATAGTCCCGTGCATGTAGTAATCTGGGCAGCGTCAAGCCGGCGATGCCCGCCAACCCGGCCTTGAGCATTCCGCGCC
>CBDUAB010000845.1:0-2894 GCA_965365045.1 uncultured Planctomycetales bacterium | reverse complement strand
CCACGGAACATCTCCTTGGGCGCGCGATTGGCGTGAGCTTCGGCAAAAGCTTCGCTACGAGTCCAGGCAACAAAGTCTTCCATGGAGCGCCACCACGTTTTCACTTCGTAGTAGCCCTCCGCTTCATCATCCGCGACGAAACCGCCTGTATCGTGATCAAATCGCACAGGGCGTGGTCGATGGACTTCGTTACGAATAAATCCGGGCGACTTATCGACGAGATGGACTCGATCGCGAAACCGATCTTCGAAATCGATTTCATGGCCCTTGGAGACAGGCATCCGATTCGTGACGACGATCATTGTATTATCCTTTTGAGTGAGACCGTCCGTTTTGTCAAAGCGTCCAACCGTCCCGGTAATCCCGTCGCAAGTACTTCTCGGCATCGGGAGCATTCGGGATTCGCATGTCTTCGGCGTTCCACTGGATTCTCTTTCCACAGCGCAACGCGACATTGCCCAGCAGCACCATTTCGGTCAACGGTCCGGAGTTGTCAAAGTTTGACAACGGTGCTGGGCCACCGTGGCAAGCATCAAGCCATTCTTGATACGGACCTGATGATTTGGGCAAATGCGTGTCGGGCTGATTGACGATTTCGCCGCGCACAATTTTGCCATCTCCCCAGTAATGCGAGACGAACATCGTCGCGGCATCGCCGACCAAGATCGAGCCGTTCGGAGTGAGCGATTCGGTCCCGGCTAGTTCACTCGGCGGCAGTTTCTTGCCGTCATGCCAAGTAAGTGTTACTGGCGGCAGGTCGCCGCGCTGCGGGAACTCGTAGCGGATGATAGACCAGTTGGGCGCCGTTACGTCGTTGACGCCGGACGATTGCGCTTCCACCACGGAGGGAGCGCCGAGCTGGAGTGCCCAAAACGCAATGTCCATATTGTGGCAAGCCATATCGCCGAGCGCGCCCGTTCCGAAGTCCCAAAAGCCTCGCCATTTGAATGGATGATAAGCCGGGTGGTAAGGATGCACCGGCGCGGGGCCGAGCCACAAGTCCCATTCCAGATGCTTGGGAACCGGTGGTTTCTCGGTGGGGCGATCGATGCCTTGCGGCCAAATCGGACGATCGGTCCAAACGTGGACTTCGCGAACGGCTCCCAAGCCGCCGGCGCGAATTAGATCGACGGAGCGGCGCGTGTCCTCTAAGGAATGACCTTGATTCCCCATTTGTGTCATCACTCCGTGTTTACGTGCCAATTCCGTCAACATGCGCGCTTCGTACACGGAATGCGTCAGGGGTTTTTGACAATAAACGTGCTTGCCGGACTTGATCGCTTGAGCAGCCGCCGGAGCATGGTGATGATCTGGAGTGCTTATTGTCACGGCGTCAACGTCATCACGTGTGAGCATCTCGCGATAGTCAACATACGGCTTTGCCCGAGGAACGTGTGCATTGGATTTTTCGAGGCTCAGACGATCCACATCGCAGATGGCCACGATGTTCTCGTGAATGACGCCATCGACGTCGGTTGCGCCCTTTCCCATGACGCCAATACAACCCATGTTCAGCTTTTCATTCGCAGACTTGGTACGAGCCGCTGATAGACTGGAATGTACTCCCGCGACAACGCCCCCGGCGACCGCCGCGGAAGTCTTAATAAATCGGCGCCGATTGACTTGTCGTGATTTAGGCATGGGGTGTCTCCTGGATATTGCGGCACGGTGCGATGTCAGCCAGCTTTGCCTAGCCCAAGCTATCATATCAGTTTCGCCGCCTTTTTCGAGTGACCCGTCACGTCCTACACGCTAAACTATTTGGCGAAAGCGAATCTATCGTGTCCGAGAAACAAATGACAAAAACGACGTACCTCGCTTGGGTGACTCTGCTATCAACGCTCGTGGGGTCGGCAGCAGCTCTCGCTGATGATGCCGAGGCCACTATCGACTTCTCCCGCGATATTGCCCCGATCTTCGAGCAGCACTGTTTGCGCTGTCACTTGCCGGGAAATGAAAAGGGAGACATTTCGCTCGCCACGATTACGGACTTGAAGGAAAACGAATACGTCGTTGCGGGCGATCCTGATGCAAGTTACCTCGTGGAATTGATCACGCCCGCCGAGGGTGAGCCGCCGGAGATGCCGAAAGATGGTGATCCGCTTTCAGACGAACAGGTCGCGCTCATCCGGCGCTGGATTTCCGCGGGAGCGCAATGGCCCGACAGCGTGATTCTCCGCAAGAAGTCGAAAGCGGACAAAACGTGGTGGTCGCTTCAGCCACTCAATGTCGCTCCAGACAACACGATCGACCACTACATTCTTGCAAAACTTGGCGAGAAAGGCTTGGAGCCCAATGGTTCCGCCGATCGACGCACACTCATTCGTCGAGCGACGTACGATCTGACCGGCCTGCCGCCAACACCGGAACAAGTCGAGGTGTTCGTCAGTGATTCCGATCCGAAGGCTTATGAGAAACTGATTGACCGGTTGCTTGAGTCGCCGCGCTACGGCGAGCGCTGGGGACGGCACTGGCTGGATGTAATTCGATTTGGCGAAAGCCGAGGATTCGAACGAAATGAGATCATCAACGATATCTGGCCATTTCGAGATTACGTCATCCGGTCATTCAACGAGGACAAACCTGTCAGCCAACTGATTCGGGAACATCTCGCGGGAGATGTGTTTGGCAAAGATAATCCCGGCGTCGAAGTCGGCTCGGCGTTTCTGGTGGCAGGCCCTTATGACGATGTCGGAAATCAAGACCCCGTTGCTGCGGCTCAGATTCGCGCCAACACGATCGACGAGATCATTCGTGCGACCAGCGAAGCTTTCCTTGGCTTGACCATTGGATGTGCAAGATGTCATGACCACAAATTCGATCCCATTCTGCAGCGTGACTACTACGCTTGGTATGCAACGTTTGCTGGAGTCCGTCATGGCAGCCGCGTCGTG
>CBDUAB010000844.1:0-2897 GCA_965365045.1 uncultured Planctomycetales bacterium | reverse complement strand
TGCGCGGTCGTGGCGGCGCGGGTTTCCCGACTGGTTTGAAATGGACATTCTTGCCCAAAAATCACCCGGGTCCGATTTACTTTTGTCTGAACGCCGATGAGAGTGAGCCGGGAACGTTTAACAACCGCATTCTCATGGAAGAAGACCCCCATCAAGTGATCGAAGGCATAATCATTAGTTGTTATGCAACGCGGGCGACAACCACTTACTTTTATCTGCGTTACGAATATCCGTTGGCGCTCAAGCGCGTTCAGGCCGCGATTGACGAGTGCTATGCTGCTGGCTATCTCGGCCAGAACATCTTGGGCAGCGACTACAGCCTGGACATGTACATCCATCGAGGAGCGGCCGCCTATATTTGTGGCGAAGAAACTGGTCTGATCGAAAGCCTTGAAGGCAAGCGCGCTTGGCCGCGGGTCAAGCCGCCATTTCCAGCGGTCGAAGGCGCCTTTGGCGAGCCGACAGTCGTCAATAATGTGGAGACCGCTGCCTGCGTTCGCCACATCGTCGAACGTGGTGCGGACTGGTTCAAGTCGATGGGCACGCCAGCCGATCGCGAAAACCCGCGCGATGCGGGTAGTTATGGCCCTAAGCTGTATTGCTTGAGCGGCCACGTTGAAAAACCGGGCTGTTACGAAGCGCCCCTCGGGATCACGGTCAATGAATTGATCGACGAATTCGGCGGCGGCGTTTGGAAAGGCCGCAAGGCCAAAGCGGCCATTCCTGGCGGCATCAGTATGGGTTTGCTAACGGCGGACGAGTTCGATTGTCCTTTGGATTTTTCAGGACCGGCAAAATATGACTGCCTCGGCTTGGGAACGGCGGCCGTTGTTGTTTTGGACGAAACCGTCTCGATCGTCGACTTCCTCCACAACAGCGCGCGTTTCTTTTCTCACGAGAGCTGTGGCCAATGCACGCCGTGTCGCGAGGGGACGTCGTGGGCGCTCAAGATGTTGGATCGCATCCGCGCCGGAAAAGGTCGTTTGATGGATCTCGATCTGCTTCTCGAGATCGGTGACAACATCGGCATCATTCCGGGCACTACGATTTGTGGACTTGCGGACGGCGCGGCTTGGCCGATGAAAAACGCGATCCGCAAGTTCCGCGATGAGTTTGAGCAATACATTATGCGAACAAATCCGGAAGGTTATATGGAGACGAGTCCTGTTCCAGCGCTAGAGTTATTGTCGCATTGAGACGTCCCGTCTCACGCTTGCGGCATGTTGATTTAGTGGCGAACGGGGGCCGTGAGGCCCGCGGTTGAGTTGCGATTGAAAGAGGAATTGCAAGGTGACGATTGACAATCCGGCATCGCCCCAACAAATCGCGGGCATTACTCGAGATTCCACCGCGGGCCTCACGGCCCCCGTTCGCCTCTCTGATTTGAGGCAAATGGGATAGTATGGCCACAGTCATTGTCGATGGACAAGAAGTTGAAATCGAGGACGGCGAACGTCTCAACGGGATTCAAGTCGCCCGTCGTGTCGGTGCTGAAATTCCTTATTACTGCTGGCATCCGGGGCTGTCGGTCGTCGCCAGTTGCCGCATGTGTTTGGTCGAAACAGGGCGGCGGGACGAGAAAGGCGACATTGCGATGGTGCCCAAGCTTGTGCCTGCGTGCCAGACGCCGGCCACGGATGGCACCGTGTTTATCACGAATAGCGACAAGGTCAAGGAAGCCCGCGCGATGGTCGAGGAAGACCTGTTGATCCGTCATCCGATCGACTGTCCGATTTGCGACAAAGCAGGCGAATGTTACCTTCAAGATTATCATTTTGAACACGGCCGATCGGAACGCCGGGCCGACCTCAAGCCGTTCACAAGCCGCCGCCGCAGCCTGGGTGACACGGTCACGTTGTTCGTCGACCGTTGCGTGATGTGTAGTCGTTGTGTGCGATTCACGCGCGAGATCACCGAAACGAGTGAGTTGATGGTGGTAAATCGTGGTTCCCACGAAGAGATCGATGTGTTTCCCGGTTTTCCGCTGGATAACAAAATGTCGGGAAACGTGATTGACCTCTGCCCCGTTGGTGCGTTGGGAGATAAGGACTTTCTGTATTCGCAGCGGGTTTGGTTCATGAAGAGCCAGGAAGGTGTCTGCGCCGGCTGTTCCACGGGTTGTTCGATCTCGGTCGAACAAAACCAAGACAAGATTTACCGCCTTAAGCCGCGGGAAAACCCGCATGTGAATCAATGGTGGATGTGCGACGAAGGTCGGTACGGATTCAAGCATGTTCACAGTACCCGTCGCATGTTGCAGCCACGCCGCCTTGTGCAGCCACGCCCCCTGTTGCAACCGGGCGAAAACGGGCATGAGAACGTCGAATGGTCGCCATTAATCGCTGAATTGGATGGATCGCTACGTCAATCCAAACGATTGGCCGCCGTCCTGTCTCCTTTCTTGACAGTCGAAGAAGCCTATTTGTTGGCCAAGTACATCCGCTCAATTGATCCGGCGGCGTTATTGTCGCTGGGGCCGATTCCGATCACTGGCAGCGACGTGACCTACCCGAACGGGTTTACGATCCGTGCTGAAAAGTGTCCCAACCGACGCGGTGTCGAAGCGGTGATTTCGCGGCTCGCTGATGAACTGTTGACATGGGATCAGCTATGCTCCCGGGTTGTTGAGGAAAACATTGACGGACTTTGGGTAAGTGGTGGCTACAAGACGGATTGGATTGACGAGGCGACCGCGGAGAGTTTTTCCTCCGTGCCGCTGCTGATCATGCAGGACTTGTTCGCTTCACCGCTGTGGAACATCGCAACTTACCAATTGCCAGGTGCGTCCTTTGCGGAGCGTGATGGCTCGTACGTCAACATCGCCGATCGTCTGCAGTCGTTCCGTTGGAGTGTGCGTCCGCCGGCGGGCGTGATGCCTGAAGGTGCGCTCTACTGGC
>CBDUAB010000843.1:0-2900 GCA_965365045.1 uncultured Planctomycetales bacterium | reverse complement strand
AGGTGCGTTGCGCAGAGTCGGTAGAGCGCCGGCGTTCTCTTGCCAGACGTCGGTGAAATCCCAGCTCGTATCGGCGTCGTACACCGCATGGGTCTTGCTGTAGAAATCGGCCAACGTGTCTTCCCAAACTTGCATGATGTCGACTTCCGGGTAATCGATTCCCTTACCACGCAAGCGTGCGTGGTGCCGCCGAATCGTGCCGCCAAATTGTTCGATACCGTCAGAATAGCGCGCAAATTCCCGTAAATCAATGGATGTCAATGCAGCGTGCCATGCTTGCTGCTGAAGCTGTTCAACAGATGTGCCAAGATCGCCACTTGCACTGATGAACAGCGTCCCGTAAACGTCGAACAACACCGCTTTGACACCTGGCAGCGTGACAAGCCGCGGAGCGACACCCGTCGGCTCAGGACGAAGCGGGCGAGCGTGTTGCTGAAGTATCGTGGCGACCGATCGGTTCATTATTCCAAGCGGATAGGTTGTAAACGAGAAACATCGAGGAAAGATTTCAATATCAAGTCGCCGTGCGGCAACGACTCGATTTCTTTATCTTGCGAATTGTCCGCCAACAAAGCACCATACAATTCAATTAGCCGCCGTCCGGTTGCCTCCAGCGAATATGACTGGCGAACGACCGACTGGTTGCGCTGAACTAGCTCTTGGATGCAATCCTGAGACATCTCCAATGCATGCTTCAGCTTATTGTTCCATTGTAACACCGCGTCACGAGCCTCTCGGTCGGTCGCGACGCGCCGGATGACTTTGATTTGTTCGCTGAGGGCTAAATGGGAAAAATCCACATAACCGGATGCCAGCAATCGGTCAATGGACGCGTTTGTCTTCGCTCCGTCGGATGGTACCCCGAAGGCACGAGCGGTTCGATCATACCAATCCAGCCAGCAACCGCGAATGACCTCGGCTCCAATCCAATCGACTGGAACGTCGAGACGATCGTACAGATGTTCGAGCGAAAGATTGTCCTTTCGAAAATCGGCCGTGATCTCTGGCAAATTACGACCGAATAACGGGCGACCAACAAGCCACGATTCCAGAAACGCCATCCCGAAACCTTCAGCGACACTTGTCGTCAGTATCTGGTCCGCGGCGGCCAGGTTTTCCCCCAATGTCAGCCGGTCACCGATGCCAAACAGTACCGGTAATCCCAATTCTCCAGCGATGCGCTCACAGAGATCATAGCTGTGAGCTTCATCGGGATTCACCGGCCGCAAGGTGACGCCGCAGGAAAATTTGTCTTGGCCAAGCGCCGCCCACAACAGCATTTCACCGAGGTTTTTGCGTCGAATGCCCCGCACGGGATACAGCACAAAGCGGCGATCCGGGCCGATTCCATACTCGGACTGAAGCCGCTTCCGAGCGACGTCGCGTTGCGGGAGCTCGTCCGGCAGCGACACTGGATTCGGTAGCAGATGAAGTCGGGGCTCGCGAACACCTGCCGCCGACAACACGTGCCGATCGCGACCATTCAGTATAGCATAGTGAATTCGCCCGGATTGTGGATATAGTTGATTGGCCAGTACCGCACCGCCCTTCCCCGCGTTGAGGGCCGCCGACAAACGCCCGAAATTCGCGGGACGGAAATCCTCCGCAAAGTCATGCACTTGCAACAAACAACGTTGGCCACGCCGAGCCATTGTCGAAATCGCACCCGGAAGCGATACGTTCTTGCCAAGCGCGTGGTTGTGCACATGCAAGACCGTCTCGTCCACGCCGAAACCATGCTCCGAAAGACACTCCCGCAGGTCATTTGCCAATTCTCCTTCGTGCGGCACGCCGTCATCATACTCCAACGCCGGTACGATCGCCTTTTCCAACGAGACTCCAGGGAGTGTGTCTGTTCCATCGTCGGGCCAACCTTGATTGCGGCCACCGTAAAGCAAAAGAACCTGGACCGGTTCCCCAGAAGAAACTGTGGCAAGGGCGCGCAGATGATTCAAGATGACGCGTGTCACGCCACCACGATTCAGATGATAATGGGCAATGGCTACCTTCATGATGCTCGCCGATGCGATGTTTCAATGATCTCAGGCTTCACATTGCTTAATGCGAATGCAAGTCGGAACAATTCTCTAAGGTTTTTAGCGGGCCGAATGAGATTTCTTGCTATTCTAACGATCGCCGTTCATCGTAAAAACGCCAGAAAAAACCAGCAATGCCACATCGGTCCACGGATTTCACTACCAGGCCAAAACATTCTTGGCATCGGATGTGCGTTTGCTCATCGATTAGTCGTCCCCAAGGACTATGAATTCTCCGCGGCGGCAACGCTGAAAGTCCGAACTCCAAAGGAATCCGGCATGGACGAACCGACGTGTCTTCGTGTCGTAAAGTAGCGTCTGCCCCAGCCAACCTTGTCGAATCCGTTCTGCCGGATTACGCTCTTCTTAGGCGAACGGAAGATGAAAACTTACCAATCACAACCCGACGCGTAAGCGAGGGACGCGGCGGATTGGCGGTTCGTCCCTCGCTTACGCGTCGGGTTGGTATATTCTCATCTGCCGATCGCCTTAAGCGTCTTTCACATTTTCGTGCGGACAATTCAAAGCTGAAACGCGCATTCTCCCGTCGCCGTTTGTCCGGCGACGCAGAAAACTCACTCCAACCCGGCATTCCCTGCCGATTTCCATGACCGACCTTGTCCGCCAAGAAATTGCAACCAGCGCACAGTTGATCGTCGTCAAAGTGGGGACGCGTGTATTGACGTGCAGCGATGGGCGACTCAACCCCGACTACGTTCAGCGACTCGCGGAAGAGATCTATACCCTTCGCACTCAAGGTCGACGCATTGTCCTCGTCAGCAGCGGCGCCGTCGGTGCAGGCATGAGCCATCTAGGCTTGTCAAGTCGACCTACGGACCTCGCAAAACTACAGGCGGTCGCTGC
>CBDUAB010000842.1:0-2900 GCA_965365045.1 uncultured Planctomycetales bacterium | reverse complement strand
ACGAATTCGATGGGAGGTGATCATCGTCGCCTGCATGTATACGGGGTACGTGGGATTCATGCTCTGCAAGTCCACCGTGTCGCTTTTAGCTCCCGCCATAAAAAAAGATGTGGGTCTAACGACGGGTGACTTCGGGACGATCTATGCCTGGGGAAACGGTGGGGCACTCGGCGGCAAACTGCTGACCGGAATGATCGCGGATCGGTTCGGTGGCAGAAGGGTGTTTCTATTGGCACTCGGTTTCACGACGGCCGCAACCTTGGCTTTCGGAGCGGCGTCACGCCGAAGCGTGTTCATGTCGCTCAATTTTGCCCTGCAATTCGCCAAATCAGCCGCTTGGCCATCGATGGCCCATTTGATCAAATCTTGGTTTTCTGAGCGGAAGTATGGGCGCGTGTGGGGAATCATCTCCACCAGCTCTCGGTTCAGCGCGATGATTTCGGCTCTTCTCCTTGCAGCGCTGTTGCTTCTTCTTCCTTGGCGGGCGGGATTTTTCGTCGTCGGTGCCGGTGTGGCGTTGATCGTCGTTCTGCTTTTCCTGTGTTTGAAGGAACGTCCGGGCGATGTCGGGCTGAAATCGCCGAATCAAGTGCGGCGAGACGTGGCCGATAACAGGACGAGAACCAAGAAAGAAGCTCATCCGCTTGATGACAAGACCCTCGTCGGGGCGCTGGTAGTCTTCTCAAGAAGTGTCCGCGTCTGGCTGATCTGTCTCAGCGTGATGTGCCTAACGGTGTTGATGGAGTTTTTGAGCTTTATGCCACTCTACCTTGAAGAGACCTTCGATCTCACCGGTTCCGCGGCCGCCGGCTACTCGGCTGCCTTTCCCGCCGGGTCATTCCTGGCGATGTTGGTGGGTGGGTTTGTGTACGACAAACTCACGAAACGAGGCATAATGCGTGCCTTGTGCGCGTCGTTGGGAATCGCCGTCGTCTGCGTCGGTTTCCTTTGGTTGCTGCCCGACCTGGGTCTCGGCTCGGGAGGCAGTATTCTTACGGCTATTGTGGCGATTGGTACGCTGGGCATGGCAGTCTCACCAGCCTATTACCTCCCCATGAGCGTGTTCTCGATCCATTTCGGTGGAAAACACTGTGGTGTTTTGATCGGACTGATTGATGCCTGCGGGTATGGTGCCGCGATGGTATTTGATGTCGTTGGGGGCCATGTGGCCGAGCAACACGGTTGGCAGAGCTTTTTGGCGATCCTCGCCGTTGTTTCCGTCGTGACGTTGGTCGTCACAACACTGTTTCTCTTTGTTGACTGGCAGTTTTCTCTCAAGACAGCGACGAAGTCATATACTGCAAGCGGTTGAATATGGCACAATTCCTCGTAACCCGAAGCGTATGCGAGGAAACAGGTTAGGTCCCTCGCTTACGCTTCGGGTTACGGCCAGAGCCGACGGTGTGCTTATAGCGATGGTGGTCAACGGTAAAATGGGTTCAGTAGGGTCGCTTGGTTTCGTCTCAGCGGTCGAAGCGGGCGATACCAAATTCAAGAAGGAATAGCCTATGCGTCTTCAAGAATGGGAAGTGACCATCCAGGAGATTATCGATGAATGCAGTCACGAGCAAGCGCGAGTGGACACGGTCTTGATGGCATGGCGTGCAAAGCTGGAAAAGGAACCGACCTTTTTAAAGCCGTTCCAAATCGACGAAATCGCGCGAGAGGTCCAACAAAGGCTCAGCAAACTCAGCCGATGATACAAAGAAAATTAATGGTCTAGATAACGTCGATTAACCCCATGCGGAGGCTAGAACGGTCAGATGGACGAACTGCGAAACTTAATTTGGGATTACTTGTACAGCACAAGCCGAGCGCAGTCGGTGGAGTCAATTGCCTCGCAGGTGGCTCATGACCCGCAAACGATTCGTGCCGCGATCGATCATGAGTGGTTCGAAGTGACGGACGACCTCGTCGCGATTGCGTTGCGCCAGCAAGATACATTACCACCGTCGCGAGGCCCAATCTAATCGGCGACGAACTTTCGTATTCATGTTGCCTGATTCAGCGTCTGCGATTGTGGAACTTGGAGACGTGGCTTGGAACAAGAATGCGGTCATGCTAACTTAGCGCAATGCGTCCGTACATTCTCCAGCCGTAATCTCAGGTCAGCGTCAAAGTGGTTTAGCATGAAGTTGGATGCATTTACCGTCAGCGGCATCCGCCAAACTGTTCGGACAATCCTCTGTAACGATTTCTCCTCGTTTAGTCAGGAGGATCAACTCGTTGTGGAACAACGGATTGGACAGGTACGCATTTACTACAGCTGCGAGCGAGCGGCGGGCGGATGTCCTGCAACAACCTTTCTCGAATGTTGGGTGGATTTGAATTCCAACGAAATGTGGATTGGCAACTTACACGTTGCAACCGCGTGCCGCATGCGAGGTCTTGGCCGTTCATTGGTGCAGGTGGCGGCAAAGATCGCCGCTGCATTTGAAATGCGAGAAATAAACGTATTCCCACTTCAAGGGTCTCTCGATTTCTGGCGTAAGATGGGATACGAACGAAAACCATGCACGGCACGTGTTTTGTATAAAGATGTCGTCGTTGGACGCGATGTAGTTGTACGCGTAAATGAGTCCCAGGACCTTTGCCGAGAAGCGCGATGTGACAGTTTGCATACAACGTCACACATTTAGCTCAGAGAAGTGGCGGAAATACCTAAGTATAATGAAAGATGTTCCATCGCCACTGACGCGAGACGTCTGACGAGGGCCGTCCGTACGGTGGTGTAAGTGCTGGCCCGCGGTGAAGAGAATACGATGCTTGTCTTATCACGGAAAAAGGACGAGAGTATCATCATCAACGACAATATCGTCGTTACAGTGGTCGAGATCCGGGGCGACAAAGTGCGACTCGGGTTCGATGCTCCGAAGGAGGTGCCGATCCACCGGCGGGAA
>CBDUAB010000841.1:0-2900 GCA_965365045.1 uncultured Planctomycetales bacterium | reverse complement strand
GGGTCCTTTTCTGGTTTTCCGTCGTCGCCGGTTTACGTCCTGGCTCAGCGACTGTTTACACACCAACATTCCATACGACGAGATTGTCCGGCAGTTGATTAGCGAAACTGGCGTGTGGACTGAAAAGCCGGCGGTCAACTTTTTGACGGTTACAAGCGATGACGGCAAGCCGGACGAAATCCGCTTAGCCGGGCGAACCGCGCGCGCGTTTCTGGGCGTGCGGCTCGATTGCATGCAGTGTCACGACGACAACCTGGATGGTGATTGGCTCCAGTCGGACTTTCATCAACTGGCCGCTTTTTACTCCGACGCGCGGCACGCCATCACCGGCATCGCGGACAAACCGCGCGCATACAAGACCCAATACCTTGGCCGCTCCGAACCAGAAGCCGTACTGCCAAACGTACCGTTCCGCAAAGATCTGTTTGACGGAGAAGGTTCGAGAAGAGAACGCTTAGCGCGCTGGGTAACGCACCCGCGAAACAAAGCGTTTGGTCGGACGGCGGTTAATCGCGCCTGGGCGCTGCTGCTGGGGCGTCCCCTCGTGGAGCCAATTGACGACATTCCGCTTGCGGGACCTTATCCACCTGGTTTGGAAACGCTCGCCGAGGACTTTGTCGCCAACGGTTGCGACCTACGGCGGTTGTTTACGGTGATTGCCAAGTCACGTGCGTTCGGACTTAGCAGCCAAGCAGACCATGAACTCACTGAAAAACATGATAAGAATTGGGCCTCGTTTCCCATAACCCGTTTGCGTCCAGAACAGGTCGCCGGTGGTCTCCTGCAGACCGCGCGGCTCAAAACTATTGACGCGGATGCCCATATCTTGCTTCGCTTGGCACGTTTCGAGCAAACCAACGAGTTTGTTAAGCGATATGGCGACACGGGAGAAGACGAATTCGACACGCACGGAGGTACTACTACCCAGCGATTGCTAATGATGAACGGCGATTTGATCAAAAAACGTACCGAACAAGATTTGGTCGGCAACGCCGCGACGCGCATTGCGACATTGGCGCCAGATGATGAAAAAGCAATCCGGTCCGCGTATCTCGCGGTATTGACGCGTGGACCGAGTGACGAAGAGCTTCGACACTTTACGAATTCACTGGCCGGCGCTCGCGGCAATCGCCGCGTCCGCTTCTTTGAAGATCTCTATTGGGTCTTGTTGAACTCAACCGAGTTTTCCTGGAACCATTGACCACGGGAGCCTAGAAATGCAGACCGGGCAATTTCGACATCCTTGGCAGTGCGGCACTCAGGATCACATCTGTCGCAGGACTTTGCTGAAGGCGGCTGGTCTGAGCGGTTTGGCTTGGCTCACGCCTGTCGCCGAAACGCTCGCCATGGAGGCCGACCGACAAGCAAAGCAGCGGCGCCCTAAATCCGTAATTATGTTGTGGCTGGGCGGCGGACCTAGCCAATTGGAAACCTTTGACCCACATCCCAATACCAACATCGCCGCCGAAACGAAGGCCATTGACACTATAGTTCCCTCGCTTCAACTTGCCGAGGGACTTGAGCAATTAGCCGCCCAGATGGATTTCGTCAGCCTTGTTCGCAATGTTGTGAGCAAAGAGGGTGATCACGAGCGGGCGACATACAACGTCAAGACGGGTTTTCGGCCCGATCCCACGCTCGTGCATCCAGCGATCGGAGCGGTGCTGTGTCATCAACTACCGGAGGGCGGCACGGAGATACCCAGGCACGTCTCGATTCTACCAGGGTCGTGGTTTGGTCGTGGCGGCTACCTCGGCGATAAGTATGACGCTTTTCAGGTACACGACCCTCTCAATCGTGTGCCGGACGTCGCACGCCGTGTCGACGAAGATCGCTTTGAACGGCGTCTGAACGACCTTCAAGTTGTCGATGATGCGTTTGCTCGCGGGCGGCTTCGCAACCTTGAGACACGTCGAACGCTTCATCGAACGACTATTGACAAAGCTGTACGTATGATGGATTCCGAGCAACTGAAAGCATTCGATATCAAGGATGAGTCGCAAAGCGTGCGCGACGAATTTGGCGATACGGCATTCGGACGCGGCTGTTTGGCCGCCTTGCGATTAATTTCAGTTGGCGTGCGGTGCGTCGAAGTCACGCTGAGCGGTTGGGACAGTCATATTAACAATCATGAGATTCACACTACCAACAAGCAGGCACTTGATCCCGCGTTCGCAAGTTTGCTCAAGCACCTACGTCAGCGTGAATTACTGGAGCAGACGATTGTGGTCTGCGGTGGCGAATTTGGTCGCACTCCGACTGTCAATCCGGCCGGCGGCCGCGACCATTGGCCGCATGGTTTTAGCGTGGCTCTGGCAGGCGGAGGAATTCGTGCAGGGCAGGTAGTCGGCGAGACTGATCCGACGGGGGCACGGATTCCCTATGATTCGGGGACACCGATCGCTGACATTCACGCGACGATCTTACACGCGCTCGGCATTGGCTACGAAACCATGCTCGACACACCTGTTGGTCGACCCATCGCCATTAGCGAGGGGAAGGCGATCGATGCGTTACTGGATGTTTAAGCCGGTATCGCTTTCGATTGCGTACTTGGTCAAGGATGATCTGTCTGTTTCCTTATGAGTTGCGGGATGCGGGATACGGGTGCCGTGTCGAATCGTCCGCGCGGAAAAGAACTTGCATCCTTTATTCGACATCCTGACTGCTCCTTCCGCATCCTGGCCTGGTCAATTCCTCGGTGCAAGCGTTTTTGTTGTGTTGCGCGGGCAATCGAAGGGCGAAACTGAATTGCGATTGATGATTGTCGATTGTTGACTTGCGAAGGAACGCATTCTTAACTTCAGCAATCGTTAATCTAACCCGTTGGGCGGATGGATACGCACAACAAAGCGAATTTGCACATCTTACCAAGTCATGCCCATCTTCATGGATCTTGA
>CBDUAB010000840.1:0-2902 GCA_965365045.1 uncultured Planctomycetales bacterium | reverse complement strand
TTGTTGGCACCGCGGGTGCCTCGCTCGGTAAGTATTCAAGCTGGCGTGGCAGTACGGACTTTGGTGGTTCTCCAGGTACGGTCGGGTCGGACCCAGTGGGCGTCGTCGTCAATGAAGTGCTGACGAGCACCCCGCTGCCTACGGTCGATTCAATCGAATTGCTAAACACCACGTCGAGTACTGTGGATATCAGCGGTTGGTATCTGAGTGACGCTGCCAACAGTTTGCAAAAGTACCAGATTCCAGACGGCATCCTATTGGGCGCGGGACAGTATATTGTCTTTGACGAGACACACTTCAATCCGACTCCGGAGAATCCCGGGCCGAATGACTTTGCACTCGACGGATTCGAAGGAGATGACGTCTATTTGGTTGTTCCCAATGCGAACGGCGGAATCAGCCAGATTGCTGACGACGTTCACTTTGGCGCCGCGGCCAGCGGAGAGTCATTCGGACGAATACCCAACGGTACGGGCCGATTGGCTCCAATGGTCCGGAACACGCTGGGAGACGAGAATGGCCCGGCTCGCGTTGGTCCGCTAGTCATCAGCGAGCTGAACTATAACCCGGGAATGCCTTCGCCCGAGACCGATGACTTGGAATTCGTCGAAGTCCACAACCCGACCGCCGCAGCGGTCGACATGACCGACTGGAGAATACGTGGAGGTGTGGATTTCGATTTTGACGATGACACTATGCTCGCAGCCGGCGAAACGGTCGTGATCATTTCGTTCAATCCGGTCAATCCCGCCAACGCCAGCCGCCTCGCAGCGTTCCAAGCCCATTACGGTATTGGTGACGATGTGAGATTACTGGGCGGATTCGGCGGTCAATTGAACGACTTTGACGAAAGAGTTCAGCTACAACGTCCCGGTGTTCCTCCCGACGATGATCCTACGTTCATCCCGCGCTTGAGCGAGGACGAAGTCCTCTACGACAGCGGTGCACCTTGGCCCGATACGAGTGGTGGAAACACGCTCGAAAGGCAGGGAGCCAACTTCTATGGCAACGCCGTGGCCAGTTGGGAGGCGGCGACACCGACCCCTGGCAGTGTCAACTTCACCGGTGGACTCACGGGTGATTTCAATGGTGATAATGTTGTTGACGCGACCGACATCGATTTGCTCTACGTCGCGGTCAATGGGAACGGCGGGGGCGAATTTGACTTGGACGGTAATAACACCGTGGATTCGGACGACGTGAGATTCCTCGTTGAGAACATCCTCGGCACGTTTATGGGTGACGCCAATCTCGACGGCCAAGTGAGCGCTGCCGACTTGAATTTGGTGGGCATCAACTGGCGTGGAAACGCTGGCTGGGCGGGCGGTGATTTTACTGGCGATGGCCAGGTAACGTCGCCGGATTTGAATATCATCGGCATTAATTGGCGCGCCGGCGCTGCTGCAGCCGCGGCGTCAGACCATCACCGCGTTCCTCGGGCACCATTAGCGGCCGCCGCCGCAGTTGCCCCGCAGGCCGTTGATGCAGCCATTGCCGACCTGACGAATGTGCGGACCGAGTCGGAGAAAATCGACTTGGATCCTCAGTCAGGTGATATTGCTGGTTCTGTTCGGCGAGTTGAATCCGCCGTTATGGCAAAACGTTGGCGCGGCAAGCTTTCACGGTCTTATCTAACTGTCGAACAAGTGTCGACGACACGTAACAATGTGGAGGAGGTTGAGTTGGTTGACGACGTGTTCGCGGGTTTATAATTACCCGTTCGGGGCAGCTTTTCTTTCACGGAACAGATATGTCTTTACGCTGGAATTCAATTGTCGTTGTCCTGGCACTGTGCGGCAGCGCTCGGGCCACCGAGTTCGACGATGTACTTGCTTCGTTTGGCAACCTCGACACGGTGGCCGGAATTGGTCTGGTAGACAATTCAGGAGGAAGCGACTGGAATGTCAGCATGGAGGGTGGTCTGGCTACTGCCGCTGAGCTTTCGCGTCCCCACATGACGATGGCCGATCGCTTTGGCAATCTATACATAGCAGACAAGGATGCCCACGGGATCCGCTTGGTGACGCCAGACGGGCTCATCGTCACCGTTGCGGGTACGAACACGGGAGGATTCAACGGAGATGGTCCGGCCAACGAAAAGCAACTGAATTTTCCGAACGGTCTCTACACGTTTCCTGACGGAACGACGTTCATTTTGGATCTATTTAACGGAATGATTCGGCGCTTAGGAACCGATGGACAATTGACGACCGTTGTCAGCGACCCGGACGGCATATCGACGGGTCGTGGCCTGTGGGTCAGCGCCGATGAGTCGTCGATTTTTTATTCCTCGGGGTCGCGGATCAGGCTTTGGACTGCTGACGGTAGCATAAACACGTACGCGGATGGTTTTGCGGCGCTGGGTAACATCGATTTTGATCCGCTCGATGGAAATCTGGTAGCGACCGATCGCAGCGGGCATGTGGTTTACAAAGTGTTTCCTGACGGAACGAAGACGATCATCGCTGGAAACGGCACAACGACAGGCGGCGGCAACGGTCAGGATGCGACGGCGACTGGGTTAAATGAAGTGCGTGGGGTGTTTTTCGACACGACCGGCGGCTATTACGTCGGGACACATCGTGATTCGGATGTCTGGTACGTCGACACGGACGAGATCATCCATCTGTTGATCGCCGGGGATCGTAACGGCAATACGCATGCCGGTGACGGCTTACCTCTGACGACACCGGGGGAGAAGATTAGCGAACCACGAGCCGTTTCGTTAGCTCCCAATCGTGACTTGTTGATAACGGAAAACGATCGAGGTTTTGTCCGGCACGTGCCCAGAGCAATCAACGTGGCGGGCGATTTTGATTATGACGGCGAACTCACCGCGCGCGACATGGACCTGCTTAGCCAAGTCGTCAATGTGGGCGTGCATCCATTCATATTCGATTTG
>CBDUAB010000839.1:0-2902 GCA_965365045.1 uncultured Planctomycetales bacterium | reverse complement strand
ATTGAAGGAGTCCTTTGCCCCCCTGGGACCCCAGATTTCCGGGAGCTTTTTTTTTTGCGCCGATCTGGCGCGTTAGACAACTCTCAGCCGTTCCCGCTCCAAGCCATTGTGCAAAAAACCAACGGCCTTCTCCGCCATGCGGTTGTAATAATCAAAGCCGTGCCCGCCGCCAGTTGTCTCCAGGTCACGCTCGAACATGACCCCCAGGGATCCCAGTTTCATGCGCAAGCGATCCGCGCTCTCAAACCAACGTTCATCAGTCGGATCACAACAGAAATACTGATGGCGGGGCCAATTCAGTGGATGCACATGCAATAGCGCTGTGTCTTGCCGCGCGGACTCTCGATCACCGTACATTTCCAGCAAAACTTCGTCGCCTTCATCGAGTCGGGAATGGTAATCCACGGCAGGGGATATCGCGGCGACAACGGGAAACGTGTCCGGAAACTTGTAAGCAAACCGCAATGCACCCTGCCCACCCATGCTCGTACCGAGCAAGCCGATTCGCGGCGGCTTGACACCAGCCGATTTTTCAATGAACGGTAAGACGTGATTCAGCACATAGTCTTGCGCGCTAAGCGTTTCGTCAAAGATCGGATTCGGGCGGTCGGACCACCAGGTTGGACCGCATTGCGGCGCGAATACGGTCAGACCGAGCTCATCGAACAAATTCAAAAACGCATCCTTATTGTGAAGCGATTCCAAGTGCACCCCATGCAAGTAAATCAGACAATAGCCGTGTTCACTCGGTTGTGACGGCCGGTACACATCACAAGCGTGTTTGGCCAACGCGTGACTTGTCCAGTTTTCATCGCGGCGCGTCATGCCATATGCCTTTCAGTTTGAGGGCTATCTTGGTGCCTCGGAGCGACCTACAATGCCCAGCTTGGTGTTGATCCCGGCCGACGTGGAATGAATATAAGGTAACGAATGAAGACACTGTTAACAGAGGAGCAACTACACGAAGGCGTCCTGAAGATGTCTCGCGAAATCGGTCAAGCTTACGGAGATAAGCCATTGACGATCTTGGGTGTCTTGACCGGCAGTGTCGTTTTACTCGCCGATCTGATCCGGCAAATGGAAATGCCCCTGCGAGTTGGTGTTGTCATGGCAAGCAGTTATCGGGGAGCGACGACAACTCGCGGTCCACTGGTGATTAATGCGGATCTCATGCCAGACATCAAAAACCGCAATGTGCTGCTGGTCGATGATATTTTCGACACGGGCAATACTTTGCTGGAACTAATGGTTCTGTTGGAGACGCTCGCCCCCAAGTCGGTTCGGACGGCCGTCTTGTTACGCAAACGAGGCCGGCAGGAAGTTGACATCGAGCCTAATTTTGTCGGCTTTGACATTCCCGACGAGTTTGTCGTCGGCTACGGATTGGATTATCAGGACGCATATCGCAACCTGCCCTACGTGGCGGCCCTCGAACCGGCCGAAATAAGCGCGACTCCCCCATGACCATTCGTGTATTGCAGGTCATTTCCCATTTGGGACACGGCGGTGCGGAACAGCAGATTAGCTTGTTGGCCCACCACCTGCCGCGTGATGAATTTGAGTTGCACGTTTGCACTTTGAGTTCTTGCCCGTCGCAGCGGCGCAATTTGGAACAAGTCGGCGTGCCCGTTGCGTTGATTGGAAATCGTGCGTTGATTGGAAATCGTGCGCGCGTCTCTCCGCTGCAGCTCTGGGAGCTATCACGGCACATCAAACGCATTTCGCCGCATGTCGTTCAAATCTGGTGCGAATCGACGAATTGGCAGTGCCGCTTGGCCGCTATCTATTTCCGCGTGCCGTGGTTGTTGGCGCGTTGCTCGTCGATCGAAGAAGAGGACGTCGCAGCGCGAGACACCCCGTTCTTGGTAGACCCTGGCTCAAAAGAATCTGGCTACGTAATTAGGCTGAAGTCTGCCGCCGGGCAACTTGCGATTCCACTTGGCGTTGAAGGTGGCCTGACGCACAGCCGTTCAGAGCGAAATGCATTGCTGCGCGACACGGAGATTCCCAGCGGATCTCGCGTAATCGTTGCCTGCAGCAATTACACACCCAAGAGCCGCTTTCGGGATGTTATATGGGTGGCCGATCTGCTTAAGGTCGTCCATGACGATACACATCTCGTGTTGTTGGGAGATGGCCCGCTGCGTTGGCGCGGCCAACGTTTTTGTCAGCAAGTCGAAATCATGGACCGAGTTCACCTTGTCGCGGAATGTTGTAAATTGGATCGTTGGCTAGCCTATGCGAACTTTTTTTGGGAGGCCGACGGGCTCCAGGCATCAGCGTCGTTTACAATGAGGGCTATGGCCAGTGGTGTGCCGGTGATTGCCGTCGACACGCCTGCTAACCGCGCGCTGTTGGGCCGTGATGGTGGTTTGTATTTTCAACTCGGACACCGCGCGGGACTTGCGCGACAAACGGAGTCGATTCTCAACGACGACGCCCTCGCACACGGATTGTCGGATCGTGCTCGTCAGCGTGTTGCAGATCGTTTTTCGATAAATCGAATGGTCGAGAGTCACGTTCAACTATATCGTGAGCTGGCGGCATAAACGTTTTGTTGCATCCAACACTAGCCCGACGCGCGAGCGAGGGACACGAGAGCAAGTAATCCACGAGGTTACGATTTGCACGAGTGTCCCTTGCTCGCGCGTCGGGCTAGTGTTTACCAGAATCATGCGACGCTATTCTTGAACAGCTCCTTAGTTTGACTGTTTGAGTTCGTGACTAAGACCCCCGTTAGCTTGCCTCATGGGTGAATCAGGTTGATAGCTACCACAGACACTCTTAACCACTCCACGCCCTTTCCCCTGTCTCGCCGCCTCCGGCGGCGAGACAGGGGAAAGGGGTGAGTGCGGTAACAATTATGGTAGCTATCAACCTGATTCACCCGCGGCACAAGGCT
>CBDUAB010000838.1:0-2915 GCA_965365045.1 uncultured Planctomycetales bacterium | reverse complement strand
ATAGGAGCAGCACATGTCGGAGTGGATTCCCGTGGCAAATGTCGCCGATTGCCCACCCGGCAGCTGCTTGGAATTAGCTGTTGCCGGTCGCATCGTGGCGGTCTTTAACGTCGCGGGTGATTTTCACGCACTCGACGGTGTCTGCCCGCACCAAGGCGGGCCGCTGGGGAAAGGCCACCTGGAGGGTCACATCGTCACTTGCCCATGGCACGGTTGGCAATTCGACGTTCGCAGTGGCCAACATCAGATCAATGCTGGGCTGCGACAACCGGGATTTGACGTACACGTGGTGAACGAAAAGATTATGATATCGGTTGAGCAAGACAACCTTGATCAGTGATCGACGCAGAACTGTGATCGAATACCGCGCTTTTCGTAATTTTGACACACCGGGCATCGCCCGTCTCTGGAATGCCCAACCGCCCCGACGCGGGCTCGCCCGGCCTGTCTCGCCGCGTCTACTGGAAGAATTGGTCTTTTCCAAACCCTATTTTGAACGCCACGGCCTCATCGTGGCCAGCGACGCTGGCGAGATTGTCGGCTTCGCCCATGGCGGCTTTGGCCCGAACGAGGATGAATCGGATATTTCCACCGAAATGGGGGTCATCTGCATGTTGATGGTGGCCGAGCGGGCTGATGCCCCGGCCATCGCGCAAGGACTCATCACCGAGTGCGAGGCGTACCTAAAGGGACGCGGTTCGCGACTCATCTATGCCGGCTGTATTAATCCGCTGATTCCGTTTTACCTGGGCATCTATGGCGGCAGCGAAATGCCTGGAACTCTCGCGTCCGATGCCGACATCGTGGATTACTATCGGGAAAGCGGCTATCAGGAAATTGATCGTTGTGTTGTCCTGCAACGCGAGATCGCAGGCAAACTTCGCAAGCTTGTCGATCATCGACAGACACACGTTCGACGCCGGTACCGTGTCGAGATCAACCGCTTGGATCCGCCTTCCACCTGGTGGTCCGCGTGCACGGCACCACCCACGGACGCTGTACGGTTGCAATTAATGCCGCGTCAAGGCGGCCCGCCTTGTGGTGGCTTGACGCTGTGGACCGTCGAACCACTCGGACGAACGTGGTGTGTCGCTACCGCGGGACTCTGCGATGTCGAAATACCCCGAGCCGTGCAACGAATCGGATTGGCAACATTCCTCAACGTCGAAGCCATCCGTTACTTGCAAACATCTGGCATGGGCCTGGTCGAAGCGCAAACCATGCAGCAAAACACGGCCGCGCGAGGTTTGTACGAAAAGCTGGGATTTAAACAAGTCGATCAAGGCATTGTGTTGCGCAAGTCGTGAGATCAGCGCGCAATCAACTCGTCCAACTCTTGCTTGAGCCGACCCAATATCTCGTCGTACGGAAACGCGCCCAACGACTCGCTGCCTCGTTTCAGATTGACATGATTTGGTCCGCACCACAAACCAAGATCGGCGTCGTCCGTTTCCCCAGGACCATTCACACGGCATCCCATTACGGCGATCGTGATCGCATGGTCCTTTGCGTAATCGGTCATTTCCTTGACGCGTTCGGCAAGTTTGATGAACTCTTCGTTCTCCACGCGTGAACAGCTTGGACACGCAATGATATTTAACGTGTTCAATCCATAATCCACGACCGATCGCACCCGTCCGGCGGCGATGTCCGCCAAGATCTGGCGACCGGCGGCAATCTCTTCGCCTTTGCGATCGTTGGAAACGGTCAATGATACGCGCACCGTGTCACCGATTCCACGGCTCACCAACTGTTCTAGTGCAATGCGCGTCTTGATGACTCCATCGGGCGGAATACCCGCTTCGGTCACACCCAGATGAAGTGGCACGTCAGGACGGCGCTCGCTAAAACGACGGTTGACATCGATCACCTGCTGCGGATCGGAGTCCTTGAGCGACACGCAATACCGCTCAAAACCGATGCTGTCCAAAAACTCGCAATGTTCCCAAGCGCTTGCCAGCATCGGCGCAATGGAATCGTCCGGCGAGAACTGCTCGGCTTTGGCTGGATCGACACTTCCGCAATTCACGCCCACACGCATTGCGCAGTCGTATTCGCGCGCCACAGTTGCCAGGAAACGCACTTTTTCTTGCCACGGTTTGTCACGTTCATGATGGTAAAGGTGCCCCGGGTTGTAACGGATCTTGTCGACATGCGGCGCGACCACTTCCGCCAACCGATAGTTCTCTTGCAAATCCACAGCCAGATTGGCGGTCGTCTGACCACGAATCTCGCCCAGCGCGTCGGCATCTTTGCGGCTATCGACGGCAATCCGAACGATATCCGCGCCCGCTTGCGTCAAATCGTTCACCTGAGCAACCGTGGCGTCGACGTCCTGTGTATGCGTCGCGGTCATGCTCTGCACGGCAATCGGCTGATGATCGCCTATTACCACCGATCCAATCTGTACGCGTCGTGTCTTGTGTCGCTGTATTTCCAAGCTGTTTTGCTCCCTCTGGCGACCCGCCAGGCTTTATTGTTTCTATCCGCAAATTATTTGACAATGTCACCTAGTGCATTGTCACGGCTTGATTTTGGGGTTGAGCGGAATGGCGCTAGCCACCGGTATTGGTAGCTCAACCGGTGGCTAGCGCCATTCCGCTCAGACAGCCAACCCCTATTCTTAGCCTTGACGCGCACTCAGGAACACACTGTGCAAAGTTATTTCAATCCTACTACGTGCGACCGGCACGTTCTTGTTCACCAGCGGAAAAACCATGGACGTCGTGCTGGTCCAACCAGAAATCCCGCAAAATGCAGGCAACGTCGCCCGTACGTGTGTGGCGATCAATGCCAAACTATGGCTCGTTAAACCACTCGGGTTCCAGTTGTCGGACCATCACCTCAAACGCGCTGGTCTCGATTACTGGCAATACCTGGACTGGGAAACCGTCGGCAATTGGGACGAACTCACA
>CBDUAB010000837.1:0-2920 GCA_965365045.1 uncultured Planctomycetales bacterium | reverse complement strand
ATGGCAGAATTCAGTCTTGGCAAATTGCTTTGTCGCATGCGGGAATTCGGAGTGTATTTGGTTGCATAGCGCTGCTTTGTGTCATCCCGAGGCGAAATTGGACAGTGTCACTTTCGAGACCGCTAGCTGACTTGAATCGTTGTGATCGCGTCGTTCACGTTTGCCACCACGTGAGCTTGCCTCCGTGGAGCAATGATCATAACCAGAAGGAAATGTGAAACAGAAAACCGTCCGCCACCGCCCGAGCTTGTCTCGGTGGAGAGCAGCTCATTGCTACAACGTCGCTAGACTGAGCAGCGCTCCACCGAAACAAGCGAGGGACACAAGGTCAATCGTTCCACGGGTTTACGTGATGTGGTAGTGTCCCTCGCTCGCGCGTCGGGCTACCGTTGCTAGCGCCATTTCATCGCTGCTACCGATGGCCAAAGTTATGATCGGGACCCGAAAGTCATACATTCGCGCAAACAGTTAACCAGCCCCTAACGATGGCCGATAGCGAACAACATCCATTGCCGACACTATTCTCGTTCCTCCGGCAGTACCGGTTTGCTGTGTTATTGGCAGCACTTTTGCTTTTGTTCTTCTACGGCATTTTCGTCGAGCTGTTTGCCACACACCTGGAGCCTGTTGTCGCTCGCGTGACGATTGGCAGCATCATAACCGTGATGCTGTTTTCCTCCGTCTTGTCCGTAAGCAAAAGCCGAAAATCGTTTCGCAATGCCATGATACTAGGTGTTCCAGCGATCGTCTCAGAGTTGCTTGACCTCTATTATGTCGATAAACCCTTAATACAGATTGCCAGCCACGTGCTGACGTCAGTCTTTTTGGGGTATGTCATCCTGGTGCTGCTCAGGTTCATCTTTGCAAGCAAGCGTGTGACGCCGAACACGATTTTTGCGTCGTTGTGCGTCTACCTGCTGTTGGGTACATTTTGGGCGATGGTGTACTCGCTGCTCGCGACCTGGCAGCCAGAAGACGCGTTTTATTATTCGCCCGCGTTGAGCGAAAAAAGCCATGCTGAAGTAAGCGACTCTGAATTCGTTGAACCCATGCGTATTGGTGGAATGCCGACAGGCCTCGAATTCTACTTCAGCTTCGTTACAATGACGACGCTGGGTTATGGCGACATCGTACCGGTGTCCGCGGCCGCACGCGGATTGGCAACGCTGCAAGCAGTGGTGGGACAGATGTACCTTGCCGTGTTGGTAGCAAGGCTCGTGGGACTGCACGTCGCTGGATCCGTCAACAGAAAAGAATGACGTTTGAGTCGGCTCAGTAGTGTCGTCGGAAGGCGAAAGGCACTGCCGAAAGGCCATGGCGAACGGGAAATGGCATGTTGGGTGAGTGGACGATTTGGGCTTTAATTCTCGCGGTCGTTGATTTCGCACTCGCCAGCGGAGTAACGATCCACGCGGTTCTTTGGAAGCGTGACAGTCGGGCTGTTATCGCTTGGGTCGGCCTGGCATGGCTGGCGCCGATCGTGGGTGCAATCGCCTATCTTTTTCTTGGTATCAATCGTATTCAACGCAAGGCGCTGTCGCTCAAGCTGCCTGATTCCTGGACGTTGGATCAGCGACCGGAATTGAACCGGGAGGATCAGCGACAACGTGAAAGTTACGCGCGCGAGTACCCAAACTTAGTCGGACTCGCAGCGGCGGGACAAACGCTTACCGGGCGCACGATCATTCCTGGCAACAAAGTCGAACCGCTCATCGACGGCGATCAAGCGTATCCGGTAATGATCGAGGCGATCGACGCCGCGAAAACTTCGGTCGCGCTGTTGAGCTACATTTTCGACAGCGATCGCGCGGGCGATGCATTCTTGGATGCACTAACCAAAGCGCGGCAGCGAGATGTCCAAGTCCGTGTGCTCATCGACGATGTCGGTTCAAAGTACAGTCGCCCGAACATGGTCGGTCGCCTCAAAGACGCTGGTCTGAAGGCGGCAAGCTTTTTGCCGACTCGGATTCCTCGCTTGCCAACGTACGCGAACCTGCGAAACCACAGAAAAATCCTCGTTGTCGACGGAAAAGTCGGTTTTACTGGCGGCACGAACATCCGTGAAGGCCACTGGCTGAAGCTGACGCCAAAGGACCCCGTTCAGTGCCTTCATTTCCGCCTCGACGGACCTGCCGTCGCCCACCTGCAACAAGTGTTCGCGGCGGACTGGGAATTCACGACCGGTGAAGATCTCGTGGGCGACGCGTGGTTTCCCGCGGTCGAACGAGGTGGAGACGTGTGGGCCAGAGGCATCGAAGACGGGCCAGACGATAACTTCGAGAAAATGGCCGATATGATCGCAGCGGCGCTTGCCAGCGCGCGGCAGCAGGTTCGAATACTTACTCCGTACTTTCTTCCCAATGCCTCATTGATTCAAGCCTTAAACGTCGCGGCGATGCGCGGCGTGAATGTCGAGATCTACCTTCCCTCTGCGAACAATATTGCCGTCGTGCAGTGGGCTGCAACGGCCCAGTTGTGGCAGCTATTGGAGAAGGGTTGTCACATTTACTACACATCGCCACCCTTCGACCACACAAAACTGATGATCGTGGACGGCATTTGGTCTCTGATTGGCTCAATGAATTGGGATCCGCGCAGCCTGCGGCTAAACTTTGAATTCAACGTGGAGTGCTACAATGAGCAACTGGCGCAGTCGCTGAATGAAATTGTTGACAAGAAAGTGCGGACGGCGCGCGAGGTTACCCTTGATGAAATCAATCGACGCGGCTTTCCCGTCCGCCTGCGCGATGGCCTGGCACGCCTGTTGACTCCGTATTTGTGATTCGGTTTGAGTAATGAACAGCGACACTTTAAGTCAGGGCATTGACGTAACCTGTTAGGCGATCGGCAGATGAGAACATACCTACCGTGGCTGAAGCTGCCAGCTTCAGTTCCGATGCTGGCAGCATCGCCCACGGGA
>CBDUAB010000836.1:0-2922 GCA_965365045.1 uncultured Planctomycetales bacterium | reverse complement strand
CGGCAGTGTCAGGGGAGACTTCGCTGGGGATTCTAGCGACACACATATTGCCGAGCTGCAGAAAATGACGATGGCTCAGTTGATCGCGGAGGCACGTAAAGACAGCGTCAACGAAGTCGCCGGACTGAACCGTCAAGACTTGATCTTTAATATCCTTAAAGAGCGGGTCAAGATGAACGGGCTAATGTACGGCGAGGGGACGCTGGAGATTCTGCCCGACGGTTTCGGCTTCTTGCGCAGCCCCGACTACCATTACTTGTCATGTCCCGACGACATTTACGTTTCCCCCAGCCAAATTCGTCGTTTTGGCTTGAAAACAGGTGTCACGGTCTCTGGGCAGATTCGGCCGCCCAAGGAAAACGAACGTTATTTTGCGTTACTGCGTGTTGAGGCGCTCAACTATCAAGATCCCAATCTGATGGCGGAAAAGGTCGAATTCGACGGCCTCACTCCACTCCATCCTGATTCTCGGATCGTCATGGAGACGGAGCCGAACGAAGTGGAGGGTCGTGTTGTCGACATGATTGTGCCAATCGGTTTTGGCCAACGCGGATTGATCGTAAGTCCTCCCCGTGCGGGCAAGACAATCTTGATGCAGAAAATGGCCAAGGCCGTGCTGGCGAATTTTCCTGATGCGTACGTGATCATGTTGCTGATCGACGAACGCCCGGAAGAAGTCACGGACATGGAGCGACAAGTCAAAGGCCCGAGTTGCGAGGTCATTAGTTCCACTTTTGATGAAACGTCGACGCGGCATGTCCAGGTGTCCGAAATGGTAATTGAAAAGGCCAAACGGATGGTCGAGTATGGCACCGACGTTGTGATCTTTCTGGATTCAATTACCCGGCTGGCCCGGGCTTGGAATTCAGAGTGCCCACAGTCCGGGAAAATCTTGTCTGGTGGTCTCGACGCCAACGCGCTGCAACGTCCGAAACGATTTTTCGGTTCCGCACGCAAAGTCGAAGAAGGTGGATCGTTGACCATCATTGCCACCGCCTTGATTGACACCGGCAGCAGGATGGATGAGGTGATTTTCGAAGAGTTCAAAGGCACGGGAAACCAGGAAATCGTGCTCGATCGCAAATTGATGGATCGGCGCGTCTGGCCGGCGATCGACGTCAGTCTTAGCGGGACTCGACGGGAAGAGATGTTGATGGATCCCGAGGAGTATCGCCGCGTATGCGTCTTGCGACGTGTCTTGAGTGAAATGAATCCCCCCGATGCAATGGAGTTGCTCGTTTCTCGGTTGCAAAAGACCCAAACGAATGCCGAGTTTCTCATGAGCATGAACATGAACTCTTAGTTGGGCGCAGCCGTGGCTAACATACTGCAAGGTGTCACCGACGCCGCTTCAGGCTCATACGGGGTTGTCGTTTCACGGTATAACCATTCGATCACCGCCAAGTTGCTCGACGGTGCACTCCAAACCTTAGCCGATGCGGGTGTCGCCGACGAGGAAGTCGATGTCGCGTGGGTTCCTGGTGCCTGGGAGATTCCGGTCGTAGCGCAAAGACTCGCCGCGAGCGGTCGTTACGCGGCCGTGCTCTGTCTCGGTGCCGTGATTCGTGGTGAGACGACGCACGACCAGTACATCAATTTGCAAGTTAGCGTGTCACTTGGACAGTTGGCCGTTGCAACGGGTGTCCCCGTTCTGTTCGGTCTGCTCACATGTAATACACTTGAGCAAGCACTGCACCGCGCGGGTGGTGACGTCGGCAACAAAGGCGTGGAATGTGCCCAGGCCGCTTTGGAAATGGCTAGTTTGATGTCGCGCTTGCCGTAGATTTGGGACTATACGGCACGCCGTTGAACATGGCACAATTCCTCGTAACCCGAAGCGTAAGCGAGGAAACAGGT
This sequence comes from uncultured Planctomycetales bacterium, assembly GCA_965365045.1. Classification (GTDB taxonomy): domain Bacteria; phylum Planctomycetota; class Planctomycetia; order Pirellulales; family Pirellulaceae; genus CBDUAB01. The sequence goes on along the minus strand of CBDUAB010000836.1, from coordinate 1,065 downwards.
TAGGTCCCTCGCTTACGCTTCGGGTTACTGCCAGAACCGATGGCGTGCCGTATATAAAGCCTTTTCCAGCGCCGAATTCGCCCCACGTTTTGAACTTGGCCTATAATTCTCAATAATAGATAAAGAACAGTGCCGTTTCTTTCCGCGCCAACAAGGCATTGGTCTTTTTATCTCGGACAACAGGGATTGGGCACTGGCATCATGCCGCGACGAAGTCGAGCACGCGAAATTGTCCTGCAGGTTCTCTACCGGTTTGACCTCAATCCGGATCGAGACCCCCAAACCGATGAGGCTTTCGTTCGCAGTCGCTTACATAATAACGAAGAATTGGTAGCCTTCGCCATGACGCTGTTGCAGGGTGTGATGCGCAATCGGAGTGAGCTCGATGACTTGTTGACCGAGCGCGCCGATAACTGGAGTTTGGAACGCATGGCCGTTACCGACCGCAATGTGATGAGAATCGGCGCTTATGAGATTCTGTACTCGGAGACACCTGGACGCGTGGCGATAAATGAGGCAGTCGATCTTGCCCGTCGTTTTGGTAGCGGGCAATCCTCGCAGTTCGTCAATGGCGTGCTCGATCGTTTCTTGCAAGAAACAAACGAGTCTTGATTTGACAGTTCGGGCTTACCAAATACAGGTAGCCCTTCGTCTTTGCTTGCGCTTGGCGTAAAATGCTCGTTCGCCAAAATCATGGCAAGCCAACCTACACCGTGGCCGCTTTGTTGGGCCAATAATTCTGTAATTTTCATTCAATTGAATTCATCCAGGTGACGTAACAATGGGGCTCTTTGATCGATTTAAGAATAAAGAAATTATCGCGGATGGCGCCGCAGTTGATCCACTGTCGGATACGAAAGTTGACGCAGCGACCGATTTCGATGCCGCGCCTGCAACCTCACTGGAATCTGCCGAAACGGATGAGGCGAATCGCCGGGGTGGTCTATTCGCCAGGTTTCGTCAGGGCCTCAAACGAACAACCCAGATTCTGAACACCGACGTTCGTGATCTCTTTAAGCAGGAAGGGGAATTGCTCGACGACGAATTCTTGAACCGTCTCTACGC
>CBDUAB010000835.1:0-2923 GCA_965365045.1 uncultured Planctomycetales bacterium | reverse complement strand
ATTGCCAGCAAAGACGTTGTGAGAAATCGGGGCTGGAAGATCCGTTGCAGACATGACAATCGACGCGGCGACGATGAAATTTTAGTTGCAGACCTGGTGCATACGTACGAACGCTTCGCCAAGGAATATTACCTGAAAGATGGCGTCCCGACTCAGCCAGGAATCAAAGTCGCACTACGTTATCTCCAGAAAACGTTCGGTCATCTTGCCGCAATGAACTTCGGGCCAAAAGCACTGAAGATCGTTAGACGTCAAATGATTGAAGACGACTTGTCGCGAAGATACATAAACGACAATATCAATCGAATAAGACGTTGCTTTCGTTGGGCTACGGAGGAAGAGCTTATTCCGGGTGACGTTTATCAGTCGCTGCGGGCTGTCCCATCACTTGCTACTGGGCGCTCCGCAGCTCGCGAGACGGACCCAATTGGCCCCGTCGATCTGGAAACGGTTGAGGCAACGTTGTGTCGTCTTTCCGATACCGTGGCCGATATGGTGCGGTCGCAGCTACTACTAGCATGTCGTCCATCTGAAATCTGCCGTTTAAACGCCGGTGAGATTGACCGCAGTGGTGACGTGTGGCTGTATGAACCGGAGCGTCACAAAACAGAGCACCGCGGTCGTAAAAGACAAATTCTAGCCCAACGATTGCTGGATCCGTATTTGTTCCGCCCTCCGGAGACGCCTTGCTTTGTTTCCAGACGCACTGGCAGAGGCTACACGACAAACGCCTATCGGCTGACAATTATCAGAGCATGTAAAAAAGCGGGGATCGCGAAATGGACGCCACACCAACTTCGCCACACTAAAGCAACCGAGGTGCGCGCGAAGTTCGGACTCGAGGCTGCCCAGGTGTTCTTGGGACACGGTTCAGCGGTTGTCACGCAGATTTATGCTGAACGCAACCTGATGCTCGCCCAGAAAGTCGCGAGGGCAGTCGGATAGAACAGTTTTGCGTCCACCCCTTTGCCTGTCTGCATGCCTCCGCGATTCCTTGCCGTATCTCATGCATCTACGAGTAGGGGCAGCTCAAGCATCTTGCGAAGTACTACCGGCGCTTCATCCATTCGATAGGCAGTTCCCGGTCGGGAATACCGTAAACCGCTTCACCGTAGAACGCTATAGTCACCTAATCCGTGGGAGGCCTTAGCGAACAGGTCGTCAATGTTCTTAACACGCGCGGCCGATTGTCGCGCAACCAGATTCGCCGACCGAACTTCTCGCTTGTATCTAGGGTACCACTGTTCGCCAGCATCTTGAACGATTTCTACCAATTCAGTCACGCCGTCTTGAGGCCTGTTTGTCAACATGTTTGGTGGACCATTGGCGACCTCCGTGTCGACTAACAATGGAGCCCTGGCGGCTAACGGTGCTCGTGGAACTCGCGCTGCTGCCGCAATTCTGAATTGCCAATTCACACCCAAGGCATTGAGATCAAACGGGTCAATAATCTGGTTACCGCTGAAATCACCATCGGCCCATACCAAGCAATCGTTGGCGACTTGCCAGTTGACGGCCACTATGTTGAGGTCTTGGACATCGATTCGTCCGTCCAAGTTGGCGTCGCCGAGGCGTGTGCCCAGGATGTTTTCCACAAGAAACTCCAGGTCACCGCGATTGACCGTGGCGCTATCATCCAGATCGTAGTCCGCAATTGTGCTGTCGGATTGAATCGCGAAAAGCAACACATCGATGTCGTTCGCATCGACGACAGCGTCCCCAGTCAAATCTCCCAACGCTGCTTCGCCAAAGCTTACAATACCTGGTGTTGGCGCGGACGCGGACCAATTGGCGGGGTCGCTCCCGTATCGGATCGCGCGCGAGCGTGTGATTGAATTGCCGCCACCGTCCGACGTGCCGCCAGGCCAAGGCGCCTGATCGTCAAACGAGACTATATCGACAGCAACATGCGGAATGAAGCTTGGATCCGACAGCGGCGGTGTGTCGGGACTCTCGAGGCGTACTTCTTCGCCGCTATTCGACAGCTGGCCCGTCCATCCACCAATCAACTTCACTTCGTTGTCTAGTCCGTAGTGCGTTCTAAAGGCGACCACTCGATCTGCGTTGGCGGTCCTCGTTGGATTGAACGACAGCAAAACAATGGTTTCACTTGGAGCAAAAGATTCACCAGATTCAAAATCAAATTCGATACCTCCTCGAATTTGCCAATTTGCAAGCTCAATGCTTCCGGTTGTCGAGTTGTGGATCTCTACAAACTCCAGGTCATCTTCGGTGATATTGGGATCGATCGCGAACGCAGAGTCACTAGGTGCCCCCGGATGGTAGTTCAGCTCGCTAATTACAAGCGGTCCCACGTTTGGAAAGGCATTGACATTGCAGCCCAGTGTTCGCCGATTCATCGGTGCGAGGCGACCGTGTTGATCCGGATAAGGCGCCAGTGATTGCCCATTGAAGGTCGCATCGAAATGGACGTCGTCGACGAATCGCGAAACACCACCTTCGCCGTCGGAAACCACGAGCCAAACGTCATCTCCTTCTGCGCCATTAAGCGCAAAGTGGTCATCGGCGGGATTGAGTGGACTTGGGTTAAAGTCCGTCTCGTCAAAGACCAGATATCCGCCCCCGGGAATCGACGTGCCAGCCGGAATGACAAACTCATTGGGTGTGCCGGTGCCGTCACTGAGGAACCAACCTCCAATATTGAGGCTGGCAGCGGTCGTGTTGAACAACTCAATGGAATCCGAAACCAACGGCGATGCGTCGGTATTTGCCAGAACTTCATTGATAACGATTCCGACGGGGCCCGCACCGGCCGTTCCCGGCGTTCCACCAACTTCACGACTGCTCCGCCAGCTGTAGAATTTGTCGCTCGTCAACGGGGTCGTGCCGGCCGGGTTGATCAGTTCGAGCGTCGCCCCCACACCGTCGGCCGCCTGGGGCCAATAGGAGGCGTCCGAATAGC
>CBDUAB010000834.1:0-2925 GCA_965365045.1 uncultured Planctomycetales bacterium | reverse complement strand
GTGTTGACAAGAATGACATCGTTTGATCCAAGCGTAGTCGAGCGGATTCACATAACCACTTTCTTGTCATGGGTCAATTTCAAAAGGGCAAGATGGGCAATTGCCCGTCTTGCCTAGAGTTAGCGTCAGCCGTGGGGGACAGCCATTTGTCTATTGCGCGGATGCTCGTTGTAGACGCACGTCATCTACGCAGAACTCGCCGGTGGCACCAAAAAGACCCAGACGCAAGATCGCCTCGCGGGTGGAATCCGGTACGTCAATCGTCGCGGCTACACGTTGCCAGTCCTGAGTGCCCTGCCAGGTCCCAAGCAAAAAGTGACCCAACTGCCGGCGTTGTGCGTCGTAAAACGTCAGCGCGATGGATGGCAACCGATCGTCATCCGAACCAGGTAAATGGCCCGGCCCCGCCACAACGTCGCGAGTCTTAATCCAGGCCGATATCTCCAATTGCGTTACGGACCGTCCGTCGATTGCCAATCCTTGCAGAGCGCGACTTCCACGTCCGGGCGTCGTGTTGGCAAAACGAACGTAACGTTCTCCGGCGGGGACCGCCGTCTGTGCTGATATCAATTCCAGTTGGCGTTGATAGTACCAACCTGGCAGTTGCCCTTCCGATTCCGAATTGGCTTCGAATGAACCATTCACAATGGTCGGTTTCAGGGGATCGGGTTTCACATCTCGACGCGACTCGGCCTCACCGGTCATGGGTACGAACAGTGTCGGCCGCAGGGACTCGCGCAGGAGCTCACCGTCTTTCTTGGTGAACAAGTAAAGCGTTTGCTGGTATCGCTCGCCCACTGGAATGACCATGCGACCACGCTCGTTTAGTTGGTCGACCAGCGGCTGTGGAATGCTCTCAGGTGAACAGGTCACGATGATCTTGTCGAAGGGTGCGTGCTCGGGCCACCCCACGAAACCGTCGCCGATTCTCACGTGCACGTTTGAGAACTTCAGGCGTTTCAATGTGCGCGCTGCCTTGCGCCCCAAGTGGTCAACGATTTCGATCGTATATACGTCGCGCACTAGCGAGCTGAGCACGGCTGCTTGGTAGCCGCTGCCCGTGCCAATTTCAAGGACCTTATCCGTAGGCTTCGGAGCAAGCGCCTCGGTCATGAAGGCGACAATGAACGGTGACGAAATAGTCTGACGGTTGCCAATTGGTAACGCCATGTCGAAATAAGCGAGCTTGCGCTGCGCCGTCGGCACGAATTCGTGGCGGGGTGTTTCACGAATGGAATCGAGCACGCGCGGATCCTTGATGCCCGCGCCAACTATTTCCCGATCGACGAGTCGACGCCGTGCGGCTTCGAAGCCTGTGGTGCTCTGCGCGGCAACATGGAGACAACATGACGTCAACAACAGAAACGTGAATACGGAACAAGCTAAATGAGTGAGCACAATTCTGCAACACCGAGTTCTAAGTACTACCTGGCTCCGCCTCACGAAACGCTTCACGCTCGAACGGATTGTCACGATAAGGGTCTCTGCCTTTTAGGATAAGGTATATGGAACTGATAAGATACGCGGGAACGAACGCGGGCCCCCAGCGTTCGTATTGGGCGACGTGTACAAGTTCATGCATGCGCACGCGGTCGAGGTCGACGGCCGTCCTCCCCAGAATCGTATGCCCAAACGTAATCGCCGCGGCACCGCCAGCGATCGGGACACGGCGCAACATTTTAGCGAGGACACCTCCATGGAATTCCCAAACGCGTTCACGGCATTGCCAGTGTCCGCCGGTGCAAAGGCCCAGCAGGCCCAGAAAAGCGCCGACGAGTGACCACGGACTAGCCCATAGGATCAGGACGAGAAACTGGAGTTTGCGTCTCAAGGGCATCGTCGGAACCATGCGTGCTTTTTGTTAAGGCCATGAAGGCCGACTCAAGATCCAATTCGTCTTCGCGGAACATTTTGAGCCTGTGTCCAGCTTGGACAAGGTCCGTGGCTAACTCACTAAAGTCCGTAATGCCATCGCGAAGTGACACGTACAATGTGTCGCCACGGATTTCAACGTCTTGAACGGTGGCATGTGACTCGAGATCACGTTTGGCGTCTTGAATCTCGCCGACCACCTGAATTAGCACTACGACGTTCTGACGAAGTTGCCGCATGACGTCGGAAAATGTTCCTTGGACGGTCATCACGCCATGATCGATAATCCCAATCTTGTTACAAACGTCCGCCAGCTCTGGCAGAATGTGGCTGGAAACGACGATCGTTTTACCCATGTTCCCGAGGCGTTTTAGCAGGTTGCGCATTTCAATGCGAGCGCGAGGGTCCAAACCGCTGAGCGGTTCATCCAGCAGCAGCACTTGCGGATCATGCAGCAGTACGCGCGCCAATCCAAGCCGTTGCGTTTGACCGCGCGAAAGAGTGTTCGCGAAAGCATTACGTTTGAAATCAAGATCGACGACATTCAGCATTTCGTCGCACACTTTTCGACGCTGTTGACCGCGAATGCGATATGCCGCGGCGAAGAACTCTAGGTACTCGATAACCCTCATGTCGTCATACACGCCAAAAAAGTCCGGCATGTAGCCAACCAGGCGGCGGATCTCTCTGGGCTTGTTGTAAATTGAATAGCCGCCCACATACGCTTCGCCCCACGTCGGATTCAGCAACGTGGCAATGATCCGCATGGTGGTCGTCTTGCCCGCCCCGTTCGGGCCAATAAAGCCGAATAGGTCACCCTTGTCCAGGCTCAGCTCAATGGACCGAATCGCGTAATCGTCGCCATATCGTTTCGTTAAATCGTGGGTCTCAATCAAAACGCGACCTCGCTAGGGTATCGATTCGTTGTCACTGACGGGCAATACTAAGCGACAGAAGGTCCAATCCTGAACCGCATCACGTGGAAAATCAGCGGACTTGATCAAGGACGTGGCGCCAGCGGAAACACGTCCAATGAGAATGGCGCGCCCCGCC
>CBDUAB010000833.1:0-2926 GCA_965365045.1 uncultured Planctomycetales bacterium | reverse complement strand
AGCTCCTCAACGCCAACGGGCAACATCGCGACGCGGTATTCGTCACGTTTAACCTCTCTAGGGACTCCAATGACCATCGCTTGTCCTCTGTGGGGATATCGCTAAGCGTGTAATCCGGTTAGTTTAGTCTCCCGCGGAATGATTTCTTACCAATTTCCCAGGCTTCAATCCATCTTGCAATCCATTCTACAATGGGAACCACCGCAGGAGTGACGTGGCTCCACGGATGAGGAGGGATCCTTTTGGAAAGGAGAAAAAACGATGAATAAATACCTAGTCGAGTTTATTGGTACGTTCTTTTTGGTCTTTACAATTGGCAACGTGGTCATTCCGAATTCACCTTTGGCCCCTTTGGCGATTGGCTGTGCCTTGATGGTAATGATTTTTGCGGGCGGCCACATTTCCGGTGCGCATTACAATCCGGCTGTCACGATCGCTGTGTTCATACGCGGTAAGTGCGATGCCGTAGACGTGGTTCCCTATATCGTTTCCCAAGTCCTGGGAGCGATCGTTGCCGCGATCGCGGTGATGTTTCTCCAAGGAGGAGAAATCATGGGCGCGGTAGAGGCTATGGACATTTCCGCTAAGATCCCGCAAGTGTTGCTGGCGGAGTTTCTGTTCACATTTGCACTGTGCTACGTCGTGCTGAATGTGGCGACCGCTGATGCGACGGCTGATAACTCCTTCTACGGACTAGCCATCGGCTTTACGGTTCTGACTGGCGCGATTGCGGTTGGCGACATATCAGGCGGCGTGTTTAATCCTGCCGTTGCCGTTGGCATATCCGTGCTCAAAATGAGCAGTTGGCCAAACATTTGGGTCTATCTCGTCGCCAACTTTGCCGCGGCAACCGTGGCGGCGGCTGTATTCAAATTCAATGTGAGTTCAACCGCGGCGCAATGAAAAACTCGCCATCACTGGATTGTGGTCCGAGCCTGATTCCTCGAGCGCCCCGGCGCGGATTCGGTAGCTGCCCGGCACAAACCGCTCTGCCATGCGCGGAGAACAGAGTAAAAAATCGATCATGGAGCGGAAAGGCTCCTCGTTATAGGTGATTTGTTGCCGTGGATCGAGTTGGTCGCAAAAACACTTCAGCAGCATGCGGCCACTTTCACCACGAATTGTCCGCAGCGACGGGCTATCATATGTGTCGTTAAAATCTCCACAGATCACGAATTGGGCCTGAGGGTCGTGCTCGAGTTCTCGATCCACCAATTTGCGAATCATGTTGGCCTCGGCCAGGCGAATCGGCTCGGCCGTGTCGCGACCACCGTAATTGCTCTTCAGGTGAACAACCCAAATCTCAAACGGAGTTGCGCCCTTCGGCTCTAGCGTCACTCGCAGCAGATCGCGTTGGAACTGCCGCTCCACACCGCTCGCATCCGAAAAACGGAGATGGCGGTATGTCGTTACGGGACCGACGGGAACGCGTGACAGCAGACAGACGTCGATGCCACGTGAGTCATTGCCCTCATGGTGAACAACGTGCTCATAGCCCATGTCCCGCAAGAAAACATCTAGAAAACGCTGCAGATAGCCGCGACTTTCCACTTCCTGCAACGCCAACACATCGGCATTAATCTCTCGGATGACGGTCGCCAAGCGCTGGAGTGCCGCGCGCGGCTTTGCCGGTGTTGATTCATCGTTGCGATACGGATCGTCGACGTCGTCAAACAGATTTCTAACGTTAAACGAGGCGACGGTTATCGTGTCGCCGATGCTGACTTGAGGAGCCTGAGGCCAAAACGGTTCGGGTAGCTGGTCGACGATGCGTATTTGATCGGGATGGCCAACAACAATTTGTGGATTTCCGGCGTACGAAGTTACTCGACCGCGAATTACTACCAGCTTGTCTTGGTAGTCGTCCAAAGGCTTTTTGAAGCGGTGTATTGACTCGTCAAAGATGACGACTTTGAACGCGTTACGGTCGGTTCGGTGGAAATCGAGAAAGTGAATTCGTGGCGTATGACCGACGCCGACAATTTTGCCGCTAACCAAAGCCGTACGTCCTAGTGCGCGGCGGGCGCGCTGCCACGAAATCCGCGGTAGTCCCTCATCGGCACCGATTGGCGCCTCGTTGGGATCGATCGGTAATTGAGCAAAACTGAGGGTTTGGCCCATCGCACTTAACAAGGTGGTGGCCACGATCGCAGCTCGTGTGACTCGCGCAAGTACTGTGGTCATGTGTCTCTCTTTTCGATTCTTTTGGCATTCCCCAGTTTACGCAAGTGACGTTTAGGCCAACACTTAGGAGAATAAGGCCATTTGAGGGCAGACGCTACCACCCATCGTTGTTACAATTTGAGACCGATAATCCGATGTACACGAAACACATCGGTTCGCCTGTCTCAAGACCGATGGTTAGTTTAGTTAAACGCCGCGCCGACGTCGTGACTTTTTTCTCAGATCTCACATGAGGTGTACGGCAATCCAATTTGCGTGATCTTTGACTAAACGTTCCCCATGATGTCGCGAAGTGTCGACACTGGAGTGCGGAACGAACACGCCCCGATTCTGTACAGCATGTTCTGATGTCAAGTCGCGATCGATTCGTCCAGTTAAAGGAAGCTGCTCCGCTCATCTTGCCTTCGTTTCTGCAATGCGACTTTGGTAACTTGGAACGTGAGGTGCGGTTAATCGAAGCGGCGGGTGTCCGCGCTTTGCATTTGGATGTGATGGACGGCCATTTCGTCCCCAATCTCACCTACGGCATGCCGATTGTTTCAGCGCTCAATCAACTGACGAATCTTCCCCTGGATGTCCATCTGATGATCGCCAACCCCGAGCAATATGTCGATGCGTTTGTCGAGGCTGGCGCGGATTGTGTCACCGTCCATATCGAAGCTGACCACGAGCCTCCCGTTTTGCTCGATCGGATTCGACGGCTGGGTGTCGCGGCGGGCATCGCGATCAATCCCGATACACC
>CBDUAB010000832.1:0-2937 GCA_965365045.1 uncultured Planctomycetales bacterium | reverse complement strand
GCCGCACTTTGGAAATGCTCTGGAGCTAGCGTCGGTGTTTCACTCCAACGCGTCGTAGCCATCTGCTATTCGAGCCCCAGAGCGCTGTTAGGGTTCGGCGGAGTTTTTTGACCCCACGCGTGCCACTTAGTGACAACGGTGTTTTTGAAACCCGCGCCAACAACACAATACTCACTTGCCACTCCGGTAGAAGGATTTGATCACACCGTCCAAATAACAGGCTGCGCGGGAACAATCTTGTTCATTCCGGACGAACTGCCGGCCGCTTAGCAATCGCCTGCTCCACCGTTAGCTCTTCGCCTTCTTCATACTGCAGCTGGTCTCCTGCAATGATGTGGGCCGCTCCTTTGAGGCATTCCAACAATGACGGGTGGGGAAACATCGATTCAATCAAGTAGCTGTACGGCAGCTCCCGTTCGATCATGATCGAGGCGGCGCCGATGACGGAGTCTGAGCCAGCACCGATGGCACGAACACCCAGGATACGGTCGTCGCCGTCAGGGCCGACGATCAGTTTGACAAAGCCAATTGGTGGACGCATGGCGTGGGCGCGGTGGTTGCGGGCGAAAGGGTACTTGCCCACGCGGATGTCGCCACACTTTTCTCTTGCCACTGTTTCACTTAGACCAGCACCCGCCAGCATGGGGACGGTGAAGATAATATATGGCACATAGTCCATGCTCTGAGGGTATTTCTTGTTCAGAATATGGGCAGCGGCGCGGCGGCCTTCGGCTTCGGCGACATGCACCAGGGAGATGTCGGTGGAAATGTTGCGGTAACCAATATCGCCCACAGCATAAAAGCCAGGCATGTTGGTTTGCATGTTTTCGTCAATGCTGATGTAGCCATACTTGTCGGTTTCAATCCCGGTGACTTTCAAGTTCATTTTGTCACTACAGGCGGAGCGGCCCACAGCTATCAAAACCATTTCGGTTTCGATTGTTTTGGTTGTGATGTCCGTGAGTACGCCATTTTCAGTGAGTTCCATGCTCTTGTAACGGCTTGAAGGGATGACGTTGATATCGCGAGAAAGAAAGGCGTTTTCCAGGAAACGACTGATATCGGGATCCTCGTGGGACATGATGTGGTTCCGGGTGTCCACTAAATATACTTGAGTGCCGACGGCATTGAACATGGACGCAAACTCGCAGCCGATCACACCCGCCCCCAGAATCAGAAGCGACTTGGGGGCGTCTTTGAGATTCAGTGCGGCGTCACTGGTAATGATGCGTTCTGAGTCGGTTGGCATACCAGGCAGCACACGCGGGCGTGTACCAGTGGCAATGATGATCTGATCGCCGGAGTATTCGTCTCCATTCACACGCACGCGATGCGGTTCCATAAAGGAGCCGCGGCCAGCAACTATTTTAACATGAAGGCGATTGAGGCGTGACGAAAGCATGTTCGACAATTGCTCAGAGGATTTGTCGACACCACTGTGCAGCATGTCATATGTCAAATCGACATGCTGATCGTAGATGTCTTCCATGTACCGCATGTGCATAAATTCACTCGTGATCTCAAAAGCGGCTTTGGTGCGAAAAGCACCTTCAATGCCGTACCCCATTAAAGGACCGTCATTGATGATGATGCACTGTTTACCTTGCAGGGCGAGCTTGCTGGCCGCGCTAATGCCGCCTGGGCCACCACCGATGATGAGCACGTCGCAATGTTGGTGGGCCATGAAGAACTTCCTTACCCCGTAGTTGCATTACGGGGGGTGTTGAGGCGCGTTTGGTTCTGTGCTTTCCGGTGTTCGGTGGCGTTTTTGGACCGTGTCGCAAACTGCACGGCCCGTGATGGTTAGGCCCGACTTGGATGGGCATCCAATAAATCACAAACGTCCATTACACAAGAAAACGACCTTCCTGTAACGTGTTGAGTAACAATAAACAAACACAAGACAGCAAGGCCGAGCAATGAAGCGTAGTCGAAAAGATGTCGTCAGGAAAGCCACGAAAATCCCACGACTCAAGTTCGAAGATGATCGACTCACGTCGTTTGCGGGGTCGGTTGTCTTCCAACGGCTTTTTCACGTCCTGCAATTGAGAAAACGATTCTCCAGATGCCTTGATGGGCAGGGAACCGGAAAGGCCTTTCCCACTGCGAGGCTGTTCTTGCAGTTGATCGTGCATCTGCTGATTGGATTTCGCGAGTTGCGTCACGCCGATTGCTATCGGGATGATCCGCTCGTGCAGCGTGTGCTTGGCTTCGAGGTGATGCCCGATGTGGCGACGCTGAGCCGGATGCTCAAATGTGCAAACGCGAAATCGGTCAGCAGCCTGAAGAAGCTGTTGGGAGACCTGGTGCTCGCACGGTTTATCGAACATCCACTGGCCAGGATCACGCTCGACTTTGACGGTTCCGTGCAGTCCACCAAGAGGAGGGCGCAAGGCACGGCCGTCGGCTACAACAAGAAAACGAAAAGGAGTTCGCAGTTACTATCCACTGTTCTGCACAATCGCCCAGACCGGACAAGTCTTGAACTTCCTCCATCGGGCAGGCAACGTACACGACTCCAAGGGAGCACGTGCCCTCGTGCTGGAATGCGTGCGGCAAGTGCGAGACGTGATGCCCGGTGCAATCATTGAAATCCGCATGGACTCGGCCTTCTTCAGTGATGAGATTGTCTCCCGTGTGGTCAATTTATTACGCCGACCAACAAGTTCGGGGTACGAAGGACTTACGATCGGTCGAATTTTGGTCTCTTGAGCGAGATCCAGGATTCACCTTGGTGGGCATGTCAAGCAAGGTAAATGTCTTGGGCAAGGAGCAAAATATTGAGCGGGCACTCTCAATGCACGGGCTGGGCGCGTTCCGGTCTCTCGAATTCGCTCGTGACGCGACAAGCAACATTGACATGCGATGGTGCGCCACCGCGGCCGATTTTCGACGCGGAGGTCTGTTCGACCTCCTGCAATTTCGCATTCGTCTTGC
>CBDUAB010000831.1:0-2942 GCA_965365045.1 uncultured Planctomycetales bacterium | reverse complement strand
TGGCGGTGGAGCTCTTGGCACATCGCATCAACGTCAACGCGATCGCGCCAGGCTGGATCGACACGCCTGGTGAACGCGCCTTGTTTTCGGCCGAGGTCATTGCCGATGCAGGTAAGGATTTACCCTGGGGTCGGCTCGGTCTGCCGGAGGAGATCGGTAAGGCCGCAGTGTTCCTAGCGTCGGACGACGCGGATTACATCACAGGCGTCGTGTTACCAGTGGATGGTGGATTCCGTTTCCGGGATTGTATGGCAAGCACGCTGCCTAGGGGATAAAGCAACTGTGACGGAACCACCAACCGCCTGGCATGGCGTTGAAAGCCGCGACACCTTGAGCACCAACGTTTAATCGACCTGCTCGTCGACGCATACCACGCAAACCGCCCCGAACCAACGAAGTCGGGCTAACGGTAATCGTTGCACCCACGGTATTGCCAGCAACCATGACTGACATTGCGGAAGCACTCTCAACGTTTTCCGGTGCAACGACATCGGTCGCCAACGTTGCAACCGTTCCCGCGTCCGCCTCGACGGGGCTAACCACCAACGTCGTACCGGCCCACGTCATGCCGACGACCAACGTTGCCAGAACAACGACCTTCGTCAGTTTGGATAAGTTCACAGTCCACTTCTCCCAGAAATCATCTTCGACGCCGCTTAATGAACACAAAACAGCCAAGTCCCGTGATCATTGTAGTCAAACTTGCTGGCTCCGGAACAAGGAATATGGTGTTCATCCCGATTAATTGTTCATTTGAATCAAGGGTAATTGTGTAACTTGTTTTAAGTTTTTGTGCCGGATGATCGGCTGCCAAGAGATCGTTGACGAATAGGTCGATCTCCTCTTGGGTCGTCGCACCGTCAACGTTTTCGGGCTCCAACCCATCACCGACGCCGACGTAGTAAATCGCGTCCACCGCAGCATTGCCCGAAGTGTGAAGGATGTCATCTGAGTTGCCGCTCATCCAGTCGGGTTCTCCGTCCGCGCCATATTCAACACCCACTAGCGCATCCGTATAGCTGCGGTCGCCGAATGCACCCATGGTTAATGGATCCTGGATAATGCTGCTGGTTTCCATCGCCTCATCGTTGTTCATCCAGTGTTTGGTCCACTCGATGTTCAAATCGGCAACGCTGAGCTTGAAATTTCCGTTGGTTTCCAGAGCAAAGCCAAAGTGTGCTTGGTTACCGTTCTCGTCAGCGAATTGATTCCCTGGTCCGTCCCAACCAACCGTGTCATCAGCACCACCCCGCCATGACGGATCGGTGGTCACAATTATCTCACTCGGCTGAATTGGCATGCTTGGATCAGTCGGGATCGTCTCATACGCGGTTGGATCGTAGTCTGGAGCACCGCGGACTGTGCCGGAATCGGGCAGCATACGTAGATTCAGGATGGCGTTGTCCATCCAGCCACCCCAGCTTGGGCTGGCGGTCGGGCCATTCGGAGCGTATGCCGGTACGACGTCAAAACGTGTGATTGACGCGTCGGATAGAGATGTAAATGTACAGACTATTCCTAAGAAGATGGAACCGCTGACGAGCCTTTTCATTAGACCCTCCTTAAACAATGGAAACGATAAATCTAGTTGCAAATCTCGTGCGTTGCCCCACGCGGGACGGTATTTCACGCTCAATCGCCCTAGTTGGGACAATTCGACTCAGGCCTATCCCCCAACCTTACAGGCCTTAGATTCTGAGTATTTGCTAAACCCCCTATTCTTTCAAGTCTCTTCACAGAAAAAATAGGAATAAAATTTGCATTTTCCTCAGAATAGTGTTGGCGGGTGTGAATTACCGCGATTTCGCGTCGGGGAGACGTTGTTTGGAAGCGCGCGCAGGGAATCTCCAAGACAAAATGAGAATTACCTTGATCCCTAGCCGGTTTTACCGCGCCGCTTTGAAGCGACTAGTAACCCGAAGCGCCAGTATTGAAGTCGCACTAACCACGGTAGCCCGACGCGCGAGCCTCATCGTACCACATAAGTGCCTAGGCAAAAAAAATCACGATTCGGGTCCGAAGGCGTTCCACGCGGTGGACAGGTCGTGAACGCGTTGGAGTCCAATCCAGAGTGTTTGCGGACCAGGGTGAGTCGACTTGCGGTCGACGTAGCCGCCCAGAGAGGCGATCATCCGAATCACTTCGTTTAAGCGAAGCGGTGTCGCTGGCGGCTCCGTTCGTTTCAACGCCATGTATGCCGACTTCCATTCACACGGTTCGAATACCACTTCGCAATCCAAGTCCGAACATTCCCGACCAAGATGGCAGAGGTACATGATTCGCCAGGCGATGATCGAATACACCACCACACAGTTCATCATTCGACCCAACGTTTCAAACTGTCGGTCCTCAACTTGACAGCCCGATTTCATCGTCCGAAATCACCGCATAATTCTACAAATGATTTGCGTGTGTAACTGCGGTCATTTACACTAGATTCGGTCAATGAATTCCAATCTGGGCAGGCGCAGTTCCCGCTGAGCCGCAAGGGGATCTCGCGGTTTTGCGCGGCTACGGCTCGGCGGGAGTCTCGCCCCGAGCGAAAGAACTAACGATGTATTGGCGCGCTTACCCTCGAATCCTGTGTCTCCTGTTTGCAAGCATTGCCAGCGATTCGTTCGCCATCGAATGGGCGGTCGGGACAGGTGATTTTCTTGATGGCGGCAACTGGAGCGCGGGGCGCGTTCCCATGACTCCTGATGGATGCGTGGTCACCAACGGTGGCACGGCGCAGTTGAGTTCCGGTGTCGTCGATGTGTCCGAGTTCACGCTCGGTTATGTCGACGGCAATGGACGTTTCGAACAGACGGGGGGCACGTTCATCGCGGCGACAACTGCGATCGGTCAGCAGGGCAACGGCGTTGCGCGGATCAGTGGTGGGCACTTTTCGATCGGCGGTGACAGTATCCACATTGGTTGGCAACCAACCGGGATAGGTGAGA
>CBDUAB010000830.1:0-2942 GCA_965365045.1 uncultured Planctomycetales bacterium | reverse complement strand
GTGGTTTTCATTCGCAAGCATATGGGCGACATGAAAGACCAACGATGTCTTGCCAATGCCACCCTTGTTGTTGAAAAACGCAATGACCGGAACACTCACGACGCTTTCCTCACTGTTGCAAGGACGTGATTCACCTCTGGTGTGAGCTCCAACTCTGGGTTACCGTTGGACTCCAGCTCTTTCCGTGCTGTCGAGATACCGACACCGAACTTCTGCACAAAACCGAGACTCTTCATCACTTCCGCCACGGTTGGATTTCTATAGTCGGTCACTCCGGCATGACCGAAGTTTTCAACCGTAACCTGCCCAAACGGTCCGCCTGGATTCTGGATTTCGATGCGGTCGTTGAACCAGTTGATGCGGGTTGGTGCGTTCGAAGCGTCGTAGGTTCGGTGCATGATTGCGTTGCGCGTTAACTGCTGAAGTGCGGAAATCGGATAGTCTGGTTCACGGATTTCCGTTGCCCCGGAAGTAATGTCGGTCGGAACGCGAATGTTGGCTTCTAGGAGAGTGTCGAGGCTAGGAATGAGTTCCATCAGGGGCCCATGCAAGACTCTTTGATTCGCGATTGGACCGGATAATTCCGTACCGTCGATGCGTAGGAACTGGATGTAGGCGCCGGGCAAATAATCGGCAGGTGACTTGCCAGTAGCAAGCAGTCCCGAAACAGTCGGCGTAACGTCGTCCGCGCCGAGGAATCGCAACGAACGGAGCTGCTGTTCCATGGTTCGCTCATTTTCTTCCAATACTTCGCTTGCAATCACTGACGGCAGGTACACTCGGCGGAACAGGTCGAGATCGAGGTCATTCAAAGTTGCCGGCTCGATGGGCTGCATATCCCATGGAAGGTGCGCAGTTCGACGACGCTCCGTGAGTCGGTCTTCTTCTTCAAGCGTCGCGGTTCCACGGCGCGGGCCCACGCGAATCCACGTTCGACCCTTAAACCGGACGGGTGGCAGCTTTGACGGCTGGACGATAATCACGGCCACCTCGCAGCCGCAGATGGTCTTCTTTTCGACGGACATCATCGGAATCGGTAGAACGTTCCCAGATGACCGCATATCGGCCAAGGTTACAAGTAGTTGATCGTCTATCGCGAGATTAGCGCAGGTACCGTCATCCGTAACGCCAACGTAAACGACTCCGGGTTCGCGATGATCCGGCAGGTCATTGGCGAAACCACAGATCGCCTGGCAGATTTTACTGGCATCTGCAATCGACTGCTTGCGTTCAACGCGATCAGATTCCATGTCAAGGTAAAGAGTTTCTAGCTCTTCGTCTGAAAGCACAGCGAGTTCCTTATTTGAGCGGATGGCGCTTGTCTCAGGCCTGCGCTCGGGTAACTTTGTCGAATGAATTGTCGCAAGCGGTGTGTCATCAGGGTCATTGCCCGCAGCTAGCGTCGACGGCTCAGCTTTTATTCACGGGTCTAACGACAATCGTTCCAACGTTGCTCCGCGAATCATGCGAAAATATAATTGGGCAATTCCGTAGTTTAGCGAGTTTTCGCTTTGTGAGGGCACGGACTAGGCATTCACGTTACCCCGTTTCGATTTACCTCGACACAAAGCCATGCAGATCAGTGTACCATGTCAATCGTTTCGATTTGTTGTGGCAAGCATCCCGCACGGAGACCTCTGTATGACAGCAGATCGCTCGTTCGAACCGCAATTACACGGTCACCGGGTTTCCCGACGCCGGGTTCTGCAAATGAAAGTGGCTCTTGGTAGGGACAAAAAGATGAATCGCATATTCCAGTCGCCACAACATGGGAGATGCACCATGCGTACTTTGGTTTGTTGGAGCGTTTTCCACGTTGGAGCGTTACTGGCCGCCTTCGTGTTTCACGACACGGGCACACTTCGCGCCGCTGAAGATTCGAAACCACTAGCCGAAACAAATTCCAACGGGCCGGAGACCATCCGCGTTGCCGCCGTGCAGGCGAAACGTCGCTTGGTCGATTGGCGCATCAGAGATCCAGCGGAGTTCCTCGCGGCGGTGGACAAGAATCTCACCGAGCTCGAGCAAATCGTCCACAAAGCTGGCGAGCAGGGATGCGATGTACTGGCATTCCCGGAAGATACGCTCGGACTACTTAATTGGTACGGCGTTAACGAGCAGTTCGCGAAGGAAGTCGTGCCTGAAGCCGTGTCGCGGATGCTCGACCGGCTGGGCCGCGCCGCCGCAACGCATCGTATGTATCTGGTGGTTTGCAGTGACTTCATCGAGTCGGATGGAGCGACCTACAACACTGCGTTTTTTCTAGGACGGGATGGCAAACCGATCGGGCGGTATCACAAGACTTGCCCGACTTGGTCCGAATGCGGCGCACGAAGCCGCGGCACATCTCTCCCCGTGTTTCCGACGCCCGATCTAGGAACCGTGGGGATGTTGATTTGCTACGACCTGGTATTTCCGGAGACGGCGCGCTGCCTTGCGCTGGCAGGCGCTGACATCATCTTCTTTCCCACCATGGGCGGCGCGGCCGTTGGTGACGACGATATCGGCCTTCAGGCCCTGCGCGTCCGCGCGGCCGAGAATCACGTATATTTTGTCGTCGCCTTTCGCGGTGGCGGTTCGATGATCATTTCACCACGGGGCAAGATCATCGCTCGCGCCGAGGGTCCCGACGGCTTGGCTATTGCCGACATTAATCCACTGGGCGGTCGCCAGGGCGGCGACGCCATGAACTACCAGCGTGACATGCGAGCGAGGCTCTTTCGCGAACGCAATCCCGCTGCCTTTGGAATTCTGACCGACCCGAACCCGCCGATTCTCAACAAGGTCCCCATCGAAATCACCCAAGAAGAGGCCGGGCAAATCGCGGCCAAGGTACTTACCGTCGGTGAAGATCAATTCCGGCAGGCCGAGGCGCTTGCCCGCGGCGGCGAAACGGTCGAGGCCATTGCCGCATTCGGCCGGTTGCGATCGGAATACCCAGG
>CBDUAB010000829.1:0-2943 GCA_965365045.1 uncultured Planctomycetales bacterium | reverse complement strand
AAAATACTAGCAAGCACTTGACTTGATCGACACTTTCATAGAAGGCCGGAACGAGGTCGCAAAGCCTTGCCGGAACAGCGCAAACGCAGTTTTCCCCGTTGATACCGTGTTCGCGAAAATAGCCGTAATGCAGCGACCGAAGTTCCGGCAGAGTCTGCGTTTGCTCGTTCCGGCCACAAATGTGCGAGAAATGCGGGCTAAAGCCAGTCCCATCCGGCAAGCGCCGCATCAACGGCGACGTCACGGAGATCTATTTCCGAGTTACTGACCGATTGGACACGAAGCCCCGCGAATTCCTCCACTTGAAATTGTGGCAAACGGCTTCCTAACTGACCGGTTACCAGGCTGTTCGTCTCGGAGGCGACCGCATTTTCGGACAACGTCCCGTCGTCGTCCAAAGTTTCATTTGCTGTCGGCAAGGAGGCGATCGCGGCGGTTGCCGACAGAGGAGCCGCGGGCGCTGACAACGGAGCCGCAACCGGCGCGGCCGCCGCCAACCCATCATTGATCACCGTTAGCTGGTTGATTACAAGTAGTGCATCCAAAGGCCCATTGAAACCGTCACCATCGGTGTCGATGTATGACGGTGGAGCTTCCCCACCGAGATCCGGCAGTATCCCGCCTGGGAACTTGCCCAGTTCATTAATCACTAGCAGCGCATCAAGTGGGGTAATGATGCCGTTGCTATCAACGTCCAGCGGCTCGATGGATTGCTGCCAGGGAGATGCCGGTGGCGTAGCGGCAGATTCAATGAACTTGCTTTTCAGTATTTCAAAGTTGTCTGACTCAGCCAAGTCGTTGCGGGTCAAGTTGAACGATTCGATGACGGTACTGTCACGATCGACAATCACAACATCCCGGTATTCAAAGTCCCAGCTATTCAGCCAGACATCCGAACGCCCGTCGCCGTCGCCGTCGACATCCTGCAGCCAGGGTAAATCCCTGTTTGCCGTAATGCTCTCGTTTCCTATGTCGAGACCACGTTCATTCATACCGATGATCTGAATCTCAAGCGATGGATAATGCCAATCGAACTGGTTCTGCAGCGAGTCGAGATAGCCAAACTGGCTACTGCAGTAGCTTCACGTCGCATGGCCGAAATACCAGCCACTGATTTGACCGGAATAATCGCCGGGCGAAACCGACTCCCCGTACGTCGCCGACGTCGAATTCGTGTCGATTAGTGAGAAATCAGCAACAGGCTCTCCGCTGAGCATGTAGCGAGATTCGAGAGATTCGACGCGAAAATTCCGACTTCGACCAGCGCGTGTGCGCTGGTGAAATCCACCCATTCCAGGCATTGTGGTTGCTCCTGGCCACGTTGCAGATATGAAAGACAACCTCAATTATGTCGCAGGAACGCAGTTTTTTCCAGTGTTTGATCGGTAAACCTCAAACGTTCTCGAGTCTTTACGCCAGCGTGCGAAAACGCACATCGCAAAGATGCACGGTAATCCGAAGCGCAAGCGAGGGGCAATCGAAAAAAGTGCGTTTTTGCACATCGGTCGCGCAGGCGGGCAGATTCTATGTTTTCATCCGTCGGTGACATCATTATCATGACGTTGCAGATCTTAGTGTCATTTCGCGTCGATGGTTCACCATGGTGGTTCGGTTGACAAAACACAACATCAGACACACGCGTCGATCTATCCTGCGTACGGCCGTTGGGACACTTGGTATCTCGCTACCTGCATTTCTACGGGCACGTTTTCTGGGTCAGGCCGGCGCCGCGACACACGGCGGCCGAGCCAAAAGCTGTATTGTCCTCTATTGTTGGGGCGGGATGAGTCACCACGAAACGTGGGATCCCAAACCACACGCTCCGCCTGAGATACGTGGTGAGTTTCGGCCGATTCAGACGTCAACGCCGGGAATCCATATTGGCGAGCATATGCCGCTGTTGTCCCACCAGACGCATCGGCTGGCGATCATTCGCTCCATGCATCACAACAGTTCCGCACATGGCAAGGGAATGTACTGGAATCTGACGGGCCATGCTCCACCCCAAGCGGCCACGGCTGTGAACCTGCCACCTTCGCGACATGATTGGCCTTCGTTGCCGGCGATGATTTCCAAATTCCGCGATTCACCGCGAGGCGTTCCGCGCGCAGTCCGATTGCCTTATCCATTGGTCGACAACAGCACTCTGCAAGCTGGCGAATATGGTGGCTGGCTAGGTGTTGGTTTTGATCCGATCGTGATGCGCACGCCGGGCGGTACCGAGTATGGGGGAGTTTCGCGAAGCCTCGGGTCCGCTGTGCTGAAACTCTCCAACGATATCGACACGACGCGCCTGGCCGCGCGGCGGTCGTTGCTGGAGGATCTTGAAAAGCCGTTAGGTTCCGACGTGGATTTTTACACGCACGAACATTTTCGACAGCTTGCCAGCGACATGCTGATGACGTCGGACGTGAAGCAGGCATATGATTTGGAGAAGGAGAATCCGCACGTACGAGAAAGCTACGGTGGCCACATTTGCGGTCGCAGTATGCTGTTGGCACGTCGACTTGCCGAAGCCGGCGTGCCGATCGTTACCGTTTGTTGCGCGGCGGGCGATTTGAACGGTTCGGTTGGCGATCACTGGGATACCCACGGTGATAACTTCAACCGACTGAAGAACACGATGTTACCCGTTTTTGACCGGGGGGCAGCCGCACTGCTGAACGATCTCGCCGAACGCGGGTCGCTGGATGAAACGCTGGTCGTCGTCTTGACTGAATTCGGTCGCACGCCTCGGATCAATGGCGGTGCCGGCCGCGACCATTATCCTGGTGTCTACTCCGTAGCGCTTGCTGGCGGTGGAATCGGCGGTGGCCAAGGCGGTGAAGAGCGCCGCGCCAAGGGTCATCAAGGACTTGAGACGCTCCAGCAAGGTGGGGCTCCCGAATTCGGCGTGGACACGCCTCTGCAGATCACGGATCCAGCCGCGGACCGAGGCGTTGG
>CBDUAB010000828.1:0-2943 GCA_965365045.1 uncultured Planctomycetales bacterium | reverse complement strand
CCGGGGCCGTCTTGTTTCGGTGCCGTTGGCGAACATCGTATCGATCATTGCTGCAGGCGATTACGTCGAAATCAGGACGCCCAACCGATCCTACCTCGACCGCCAGGCCCTGCACAAACTTGCGGAGAATCTGGGGGACGATGCATTTCCCCGTGTACATCGGTCCAGACTGGTCAACCGAAATCATGTCGAATCTGTTACGCCGTTAAGTAAAGGCAGGTACCGATTGCACTTCACGGATGGGTCCTCGCTGACTACGAGTCGCGGTTATCGCGAATCCGTCCAAAGCAACTTCCTCGCAGGCATCGCGTAAGCGGATCCCACTCGTAGCCTGATCGTCGCACTAGCCTGCTTGTTCGTCGCGAATTCGGCCCATCCGCCGATTATCGCGCTATAGGTTCCTATTCTTTCGTATCGTGAGCACATCGCAGACAGTGGAATATCAGTGATGCGCAAGATATTGCTCGTGACTTTTTTGTCGGCTGCCGGCACCGTGGGAGCAGACGATCAGTGCAACAAACCTGTTGAATGGATACTGGACCGGTACGTTGAGGCCCGTGGTGGCTATGATGGACTTGAAGCGCAGAATGCACTTCGCATCGTTTCAACAAATCACGAGGGCAAGTGGAACCCAAAGTTCGACTACCGCGTCATGAAACCGGGATACATGTGGATAGAAGCAGTTTATGACGATGGCGAAATCATTTATGAGGGATTTGACGGCGAGCGCGGCTGGGAGAAGTGGGGCGAGAAATCTGCAACGTACGTGTCCGGCAAGGCGGGTCAAGCGCTGAATCAAGGCGCCCAATCTCCCGTTCATCTGTATGGCCTGCATCACATGGAAGGATTGGGCGCAAAGATTGAGCCGCAAGGATGTTCCGAAATCGGCGGTCAGTACTTTTATGTGATCAACGTAACATCCAAGTTTGGCACCGACATCGATTACTACCTGAATCAAGAATCGTTTGTGTTGGAGCGTAGTCGTACGGTCCGGTCGTTACATCCAACGATCGATCCGACCCCGATTACTATTGAAGAACGTTGGAGCGATTTTCGGTGGGTAGAGGGGGTACTGCATCCCTTTGCCTTCAGTCTGGTTAATGTCGACAACGGTGAGTTACTCAGCTGGCTCGAGGTGCACACCATCGCGCGCGAAACGCGGCTCACAAGCGAGTTCTTTCGTATGCCGGAATAGCGGCTTGGAGCGCTGAGAGGACGGTGGTAGCCCACACGATGGATGCATTGCGCCAACCGACTAGAGACCCGCACTGTTAGTACGGCGGAATCGAACCATGCACGGAGAACCGCTGTCGTAATCGATTGGCTTTCAGTCTTTCCGTGCGAGACACGCGGATTTTCAGTGAACGGGTTTCACGATCTAGCGTAACCTGACGTAACCCAAAACCGCGTAATTCGTCAGATTCGCAACTCGGTAGATGCTCTTGAGTGACGGTAGGTGATCCTGGTTTGGGCACAAAGGTGGGCACAAAATTCACTGTCATTGGTCCGAAAGGAAGCACTTTTGCTGGTTTCTTGATGCGCGTCGTGTAGCAACGTATAACGCCCTGGCAACTCCGCCCGCGCGTTCGATCTTTAGTTAAATCCCGGTCGTAAGCCAGCGTATTATTGCTAATGTTGGGGTTATTGATAAAGGCAAATCCGTCGAAAGACGGAGACGCAAAACCACCGGTCTAAGGACGATTATCGTCTACGACAGCGGAGTCGCCAGATGAATCTTGCGGATACTGGGTTGCGCAAACAACCGTTTCGAACTCACGGAAAGCCACTGATACTGGTCCCGTACGCCGCGCATGAAAAGGCCCTCCATTTCCTCGACGAGATCCGCAACAACAAGCGCGGCTTGGGATTAATCCACGGCCCGTCACTGTCCGGCAAGACGACTATCGTCCAAAAATTCGCGGGCATGTTGCCCGGCGACCACACGGCAGCGATCGTCAACGGCGCGCACACGGACCCGGCCAGGCTCCTGAAGGACATCCTGAGCCAGTTCGGCTACGAACATGGTGTCAATACGCCCAGTGAGCGTTTCAACATGGTCCGAATGGTCGCCTGGCAGCAGGCTGCGATCGGCAAGGCACCGGTGCTTGTCATCGAAAATGTCCACCAGATGAGTCCCGTTATGCTGGAGTTGCTTTGCGACCTGAGCGAGATATCGATTGACGGTACCAGCGCGCTTAGGATCATTCTCGTGAGTAACCGATCGAGGCCGTCGGTATTCGAAGCAACCGCCTTGCAAACGGTCGAGAGCCGCATGACCGGCAAGTTCCTGTTGAAGCCGCTGACTCGCACCGAGACGGCCACTTACGCACACAAGAAACTGAAAAGCGGCGGTTGCAGTGACCCGAGGACCATCATGCCACCGAGGGTGTGCGACCGATTACATTCCGCGTCGGGCGGATGGCCCGGGGTGATCGACAAGCTGGCCCTGATGGCGCTGGCGAGAGCCGAGCGGCTTCCCTTGCTGATCGAACACATTCCCAGGACGCGACGGAAAAAGCAGAAGCCGCCAAATGTTGTCGTGCCGATACCGCGGCTGATCCTCACCTGCCAGGGCAAGACGCTTAAACGAATCAATGTGGATAAACCGCGCCTTTTGCTCGGACGCAACGCGCTTTGTGATATCGACATCGTGCACGAATGGATAAGCCGGCAACATGCAGTTCTCATTCGGAACAAAAAGTCGACCGTGATTGTGGACCTGAAAAGCCGCAACGGAACGTATGTAAACGGCAAACGCGTGAAGCAACACGTCCTGATCAACAGCGACGTCATTTCCCTGGGCGATCATCGTCTCAAGTACGTCGACCCGACGGCCACGCGACGAACCACCCTGCGCGGCGCCGGATGGGACGACACCACACTGGCCAAGTCGATGAGGGAGTTCCGCAAAGGCATGTTGCGGCAATTAAAGAACACTAGCTA
>CBDUAB010000827.1:0-2946 GCA_965365045.1 uncultured Planctomycetales bacterium | reverse complement strand
ACGAGATATTGGCGTGACTGGAGTTCAGACGTGTGCTCTTCCGATCTACTTGGTCAGATGAGATGTCACTCCGAGCAGAGGCTTGGTTGTCGGCGGCCAGCTCCCGCGCTAAAATCGCTTCTCTGAGCGGTGGATGACCAAGTGTTGTGCCGTACTGCAGCGCGGCCTCCGCGGAGTCGCGTTGTGACATAACGTCTGCAATTGCCGCTTGCGCCGTGTCGACGGGTAAACTGGCCGGATCGACAAAACCGGCGGCCAAGGAGATTAGCGTTGGATTCATGAGCGCTTTGGCCATCAACTGGCTGATCGGTTGGCCGCCCGCCATCCGCGCCCGCTGGCTGATTTCGCGTCGTGATTCGGTATGTTCAGTAGCCATGGAAGCGGTGATCAACATGAAGAGAGATTTCAGGCCATGGCGCCGCCAGCAGGCGACTTCCAGCCGCAACGGTCGCGGCGCGAAGCCTGAATATAATCGCTGGCGAGATGTTTGCGATACCGGCCTTAACCTATTGTTTCCACCAAGATGTCCATTGTGCGAAACGACCGTTGCCAGCGACGGGCTGCTACCGAGTTTTTGCGCTGCGTGTGCCGGGAAACTTATGGCTTCGCCGACTGCTCTCTGCCGGCGTTGTGGCGGGACGATTCCAATTGGGGCCATTTCGTCGCTTGCCTGTGCCCAATGTCGTGATCTCAATTTTCATTTTGAGCGAGCTATTCCAATCGGCCCGTATCAGCACGAATTGCGTGACGTTGTTGTGCGGATGAAGGAACCTAGCGCCGATGCGGTTGCGGCGGCATGCGGCCGTTTGATGGCGGTCCGAATTCGCGAAGTCCTCGGCGACGAGCTACCCGACGTACTGGTGTTTGCTCCCATGCACTGGCGACGCCGACTCCAGCGACGCGTCAACAATGCCGAGCGACTGGCTCAAGCTTCGGGGCTCGAATTGCAGCTACCCGTATTGCGACGCATTGTTCGCTGCCAAAGACACACGCAGAAACAAAGTCTGTTATCCGCCGATCAGCGCCGGAAAAATGTTCGCGGCGCCTTTGGTATTTCCAAGAGATCTTCGCTGGCAGGAATTCACGTTGGATTGGTGGACGATACGCTCACAACCGGTGCCACAGCCGACGAAATCGCCCGCGTGCTGCACGGATCGGGCGCTCGCCAAGTGACCGTCCTGCTCGCCGCCCGAGGAGTGTCCAATTAGGGCTGGTCGAAGCCTGCAAACCGTGATTACCGACACAACCGTCGTAAGCTGCTTCAACTGGCACATCTACGCCCGACGAATTTACGTCGAATTGCCGTTAATCGCGGCAACAGCAGTTGAACAATTGAAAAGAACGGTGAAAATATGCCGACGGGTACGATTGAACGACCCCTATCTTTTCGCGACAGGTTAAGGCTATCAGGCGGATCGCCCGAAGTTGCATAGGGCAACACATTTGCAGGCGCGATTGGGATTCGCATAAAGGACACTGTGGGCACATCAACCAAAACCAAAAAACGTTCGCATCCATTCCGCCGGGCTGTCTTACGGGGACTGGGTGTCGTACTACCTCCCCTGTTGACGATCGTCTTTTTTCTCTGGCTCTGGAATTCTGTCCAGAGCTATGTACTTCAGCCACTTGGCACACGCACAAAAGCGTTGATTTATTGGAAAATTGAAGAAGTTCATAAAGAAATACCGCCAAACGCGAGACCGGTGAACCCCCAGGAAACAGGCCCAGGCGCGGTCTTTCTTTACAAGGGTAATCGTTATGTCGTGATGCAAAGTGGCGAACTTGTGCCGAGCGAGGTATACCGTTGGGTTTTTCACGACCTTGGAGCGGAGATTCCGGCGACCGCGCAATCCGTCTACGATCAATTCATTGAGACGAAGTATCTGCGGCCCGGTTTCGTCATACCGATTTTTCTGTGCCTCTTCATTCTGATACTTTATTTGCTCGGCAAGTTCATTGCTGCGCGCGTCGGGCGAATTATCTTGGGGAACGCCGAGCTATTGATTAGCCATGTGCCGATTATCCGCACGGTTTACAGCTCGGTAAAACAAGTAACCGATTTCGTGTTTAGCGACCGGGAGATTGAATACACGCGTGTGGTTGCCGTCGAATATCCGCGCAAAGGACTTTGGTCGATCGGTTTTGTTACCGGCGAAAGCATGATTGCGTTGGAGTCGGCGGCCAGTGAGCCGGTGCTCAGCGTATTGATGCCTACTTCCCCAATGCCCGCAACCGGCTTTACCATAACGGTTCGCCAGAGCGAAACGATCGACTTGAATATTTCGCTCGATCAAGCGATTCAGTTTATTGTGAGTTGCGGTGTGGTCGTGCCCACCGGTCAACGAACCGAGGAAGTGCGGGAAGAATTACAAGCTCTGATTAGCAATCAGGATGACGCGGGCACGCCGCAAGGCGCAGCCTGAGGAATGACTGAAAGGGCCGGACGATCAACCATCTACGTGTGGGCACACGCTCAAGTGCTTTGGCCCGCTGGCAAGCAGAATGGGTCGCGCGGCAATTGACCTCGCTAGGCCAGCAAGTCGAGCTAGTTTTGCTTGCAACCAGCGGGGATCAACGCGGTGGTTCGTTGACTCAATTTGGCGGCATTGGTGTATTTACCAAGGAGATTCAGCAAGCTTTGCTGGAGGACCGTATCGACTTGGCGGTACACAGCCTCAAGGATCTGCCCACGCAGTCCGTGCCAGGATTAACGATTTCGGCCGTTCCAAAACGTGCGGCCGTGGCCGATGTTTTGGTGTCCAATAGCGGCGATCCGTTGAACGAACTACCGCGAGGGGCGCGCATCGGGACCGGCAGTCCGCGGCGACGAGCTCAATTGCTCCATGCGCGTGTTGACCTGGAAGTGGCGGATATTCGAGGGAATGTGGATACCCGGTTGCGCAAACTTGATGCAGGTGAATACGATGCAATCGTATTGGCTCGTGC